>NZ_SDIK01000050.1 GCF_008016795.1 Prevotella brunnea | reverse complement strand
TCTGCAAGTTCCAAAACGAAGTGCAATAAAAGAGTAGCCCTCGCCGAGAGATGCAGACGTTCTCGAAGCGTAGCGAGAGGTTGTCTGCATCTCTCGGCGAGGAAAAAAAACAACCAGCAATACAAATAAAAAAGGGAGACCTCTGTCTCCCCAAGATTAATTAACTTTGTATTGTGAAATATCATCAATTAACCTCGGAGCAAAGGTCGCAAATTTTCGCCTTACTCCAAAAGAAAACAGGGAGAAAAGAGATTGCCACAATCGTCGGCATCAGTCAGTCAACACTATCACGTGAAATCAAACGCAACAGCACGCCATCAGAAAAGTATATCTGGACAAAGGCGCACGATATGGCTATGCAGCGCAGAAAGAGAACGGTAAAGAACGCCAGGCTCTCTAACGAATTAGTCTGGAGAATTAAGGAATATATCACCAATGACCAGTGGTCTCCACGACAAATATCAGGTTATCTGCGCAAGAATGAGGGAATAAAGGTGTCCCACCAATCCATTTATAATATCATTCATAATGATACAACAGGGGAACTTGCCAAACACACAAGGCATAAGATGAAATACAGGCATCGTCCCAAGGGCAGGCATTTTCCAATTAAAGACAGGTTGAGTATCCATGAAAGAAGTAAGGAAGTTGACGGGAAGAGATTTGGAGATTTTGAGATGGACTTGATCGTAGACCCTGACCAGCATGCCATACTCACACTGGTAGAGAAATCCACCAATATGCTGCTTATGCAGAAACTGCCATTTGGGAAGCAGGCAAAGCCT
>NZ_SDIK01000049.1 GCF_008016795.1 Prevotella brunnea | reverse complement strand
TCAGTGGGTTCGATGATGTAGAAGAAGATGTAAAACTCACGGTAAACACTATTAAATGCCATCCACTGATGCCACGAGGGTTTACGGTGAGAGGATTTATCATCGACTCGCACACAGGCAAACTGTCAGAAGTGCTGTAAAACAGGCATACGCAACTGTCTTTAGAAAAATCGACTGTAAGTTCCAAAACGAAGTGCAATTGCAAGTTCCAAAACGAAGTGCAATATGCAAGTTCCAAAACGAAGTGCAATAAAAGAGTAGCCCTCGCCGAGAGATGCAGACGTTCTCGAAGCGTAGCGAGAGGTTGTCTGCATCTCTCGGCGAGGAAAAAAACAACCAGCAATACAAATAAAAAAAGGGAGACCTCTGTCTCCCCAAGATTAATTAACTTTGTATTGTGAAATATCATCAATTAACCTCGGAGCAAAGGTCGCAAATTTTCGCCTTACTCCAAAAGAAAACAGGGAGAAAAGAGATTGCCGCAATCGTTGGCATCAGTCAGTCAACACTTTCACGTGAAATCAAACGCAACAGCACGCCATCGGGAAAGTATATTTGGACAAAGGCGCACGATATGGCTATGCAGCGCAGAAAGAGAACGGTAAAGAACGCCAGGCTCTCCGACGAATTAGTCTGGAGGATTAAGGAATATATCACCAATGCTCAGTGGTCTCCACGGCAAATATCAGGTTATCTGCGCAAGAATGAGGGGATAAAGGTGTCCCACCAATCCATTTATAATATCATTCATAATGATACAACAGGGGAACTTGCCAAACACACAAGGCATAAGATGAAATACAGGCATCGTCCCAAGGGCAGACATCTTCCAATTAAAGACAGGTTGAGTATCCATGAAAGAAGTAAGGAAGTTGACGGGAAGAGATTCGGAGATTTTGAGATGGACTTGATCGTAGACCCTGACCAACATGCCATACTCACACTGGTAGAGAAATCCACCAATATGCTGCTTATGCAGAAACTGCCATTTGGAAAGCAGTCAAAGCCTCTGGCAAAGGTAGTTAGGAAACTGCTGCTACCATACAAGGACATTCTGAAGACCATTACAACAGACAACGGACCTGAATTTGCAGCACATAAGGACATTACCAAGTTCTTAGTCGTGCCCGTATACTTCGCCGATCCATAATGTTCTTGGCAAACGGCAGCTATTGTGACTACAACTAAACTAATCAGCCAATATATACCGAACAAGGATTCGTTTGAACATTATACAGACATGAGAATTATGTCGATACAAAATA
>NZ_SDIK01000048.1 GCF_008016795.1 Prevotella brunnea | reverse complement strand
CACGGATTTCTCCGTGAGGCTTCTCTAAAAAAAGGCAGCTACCTACTCTCCCACATTGCATTGCAGTACCATCGGCGCAACCGGGCTTAACTTCTCTGTTCGGGATGGGAAGAGGTGGAACCCCGGCGCAATAACCACCTGAATATCGTTAAATAAAACACATATCAACAAGCATAAGTAAAGAATTGCTGAAAACAATGAAGAAGTTATTTACAGTACAACTCAAAGTGTGAGCAAAGGAATGAAAGTTTCGGGCAATTAGTAGTGCTCGGCTTTGACATCGCTGTCTTTACACCTACACCCTATCAACGTCATCGTCTGTGACGACCCTTGTGAGGAGTTCTTATCTTGCGGAAGGCTTCGCGCTTAGATGCTTTCAGCGCTTATCCATACCAGACTCAGATACCCGGCGGTGCACCTGGCGGCACAACCGGTAAACCGGAGGTCTGTCCATCACGGTCCTCTCGTACTAGTGACGGAACCACGCAAAACTCCTGCGCCCACGATAGATAGAGACCGAACTGTCTCACGACGTTCTGAACCCAGCTCGCGTGCCACTTTAATGGGCGAACAGCCCAACCCTTGGGACCTTCTCCAGCCCCAGGATGTGACGAGCCGACATCGAGGTGCCAAACCACCCCGTCGATATGAGCTCTTGGGGGGGATCAGCCTGTTATCCCCGGAGTACCTTTTATCCTTTGAGCGATGCAGTTTCCATACACTTGCACCGGATCACTATGCCCCAGTTTCCTGCCTGATCGGCATGTCTGCCTCACAGTCAAGCACCCTTGTGCCATTACACTCTATAGGGTCGGTTACCAATCGACCTGAGGGTACCTTTGGAAGCCTCCGTTACGCTTTTGGAGGCGACCACCCCAGTCAAACTACCCACCAAACAGTGTCCCCGATAAAAACGGGTTAGACCTCGGACAGCCAAAGGGCCGTATTTCAAGGATGACTCCATCATCGCTGGCGCGACAACTTCAAAGCCTCCGGCCTATCCTACACATCGGATGACCAAGGTCAATGCTAAGCTGTAGTAAAGGTTCACGGGGTCTTTTCGTCCCATCGCGGGTAATCGGCATCTTCACCGATACTACAATTTCACTGAGATCATGATTGAGACAGCGTCCAGATCATTACACCATTCGTGCAGGTCGGAACTTACCCGACAAGGAATTTCGCTACCTTAGGACCGTTATAGTTACGGCCGCCGTTTACCGGGGCTTCAATTCAAACCGTCGGATTACTCCTAAGCTCTCCTCTTAACCTTCCGGCACCGGGCAGGTGTCAGGCTGTATACATCATCGTTAGAGTTTGCACAGCCCTGTGTTTTTGGTAAACAGTTGCCTGGACCGATTCTCTGCGCCTCATATTACTATGAGGACCCCTTTTCCCGAAGTTACGGGGTCAATTTGCCTAGTTCCTTAACCATGAATCTCTCAACGCCTTGGTATGTTCTACCCGACCACGTGTGTCCGTTTGCGGTACGGGTTGCGTGAACATGAGCTTAGCGGATTTTCTAGGGAGTATGATTACCTGTGCTGTCGGATTCCTCAGAAGAGAAAACCGTAATATCGACCATCAGCTCTACGGGTGGATTTGCCTGCCCGTATCAACACCTAAAGTCTTATACGTCCATGTCCGTCAGGACGCGACAGTGTCACTGCTCCGTCTCCACATCGCTGAACACGCAAGTCACGGAATATTAACCGTGTCTGCCATCGCCTTCGCCGTTCGGCTGAGACTTAGGACCCGACTGACCCCGGGCTGATTGGCATCGCCCGGGAAACCTCGGTCTTGCGGCGGGGGGGATTCTCACCACCCTAATCGTTACTTATACCTACATTTGCTTTTCCATAAACTCCAGGATCAATCAATATCACCATTCTGCGTAAATGGAATGCTCCCCTACCGATACTTTTTATATACAATGCTATCCCGCGCCTTCGGTATCCGGCTTATACCCGATTATTATCCACGCCCGGACCCTCGACTAGTGAGCTGTTACGCACTCTTTGAATGAATGGCTGCTTCCAAGCCAACATCCTAGCTGTCACGGGGACCAGACTTCGTTAGACTAACTCAGCACGGAATTTCGGGACCTTAGACGGCGGTCAGGATTCTTCTCCTCTCGGGGACGGACCTTAGCACCCGCCCCCTTACTGCACAGCTACTGTCCATGAGCATTCGGAGTTCGTCAGGTCGCGATAGGCGGTGAAGCCCTCTTGACCTATCGGTCGCTCTACCTCTCATGGAAAACACTGCACGCGGCACCTAAATGCCTTTCGGGGAGTACGAGCTATCTCCAAGTTTGATTGGCCTTTCACTCCTACACTCACCTCATCCAGAAGCTTTTCAACGCTTATTGGTGCGGTCCTCCATTCCGTGTTACCGGAACTTCAACCTGGGCAAGTGTAGATCACTTGGTTTCGCGTCTACCCCATCCGACTTAAACGCCCTGTTAAGGCTCGCTTTCACTACGGCTCGGAATATGAAATCCTTAACCTTGCCGGACATGGTAACTCGTAGGTTCATTATGCAAAAGGCACGCCGTCACTGAATTAACAGCTCCGACCGCTTGTAGGCGCATGGTTTCAGGAACTATTTCACTCCCCTCATCGGGGTGCTTTTCACCTTTCCCTCACGGTACTCGTACACTATCGGTCTCACGGGAGTATTTAGCCTTGCCGGATGGTCCCGGCGGATTCGCGCAGAATTTCACGTGTTCCGCGTTACTCAGGATACCGCTACGTCTCGTCATGCTTCGGATACGGGATTATCACCCTCTAAGATGCCTCTTTCCAAAGGCTTCTCCTCACAATCTAAGTACGACAGCGCGGTCCTACTACACCTCTGACGCGTTGCCACGTCAGGGGTTTGGGCTGCTCCCCGGTCGCTCGCCACTACTGGGGGAATCATTTGATTATTTTCTTCTCCTGCAGGTACTAAGATGTTTCAGTTCCCTGCGTTTGCCTTACCAAAAAAATATGGTAATGTCATCCCTTCAGGATGACGGGTTGTCCCATTCGGAAATTTCCGGATCAAAGGTTATTTGCACCTACCCGAAACTTATCGCAGCTTATCACGTCCTTCATCGCCTCCGTGAGCCTAGGCATCCGCCATACGCCCTTTCCTACTTTCTATTCGCCTTTATCGATCTTCTGACAAGAACGAAGCTTGTCATGAAAAAAGATAATGTAGCTCATACTTTCAGCTGTATTGTGAAATCTTCATTTTTAATGACTAATGCCTGAAAAAAATCAAGCAAAAGTCTGAACTTTCAGTTTTACTTTACTGTTATGCTTGTGTCAATATGTCAAAGATCGAATGTCAAAGGTC
>NZ_SDIK01000047.1 GCF_008016795.1 Prevotella brunnea | reverse complement strand
ACTTGCTGGTTGACTCTGCGGTCTCCTGATTTCTGTTTTATTTTTTCAAATTCTTTGTAAAAAATTTGTGTTGCCTATATTTTTTTTGTACCTTTGCACCGCTTTTATAAGAAAAGCGTTTTGCCCAGATGGCGGAATCGGTAGACGCGCTGGTCTCAAACACCAGTGGAGCAATCCATCCCGGTTCGATCCCGGGTCTGGGTACTTTATAAGAAAGGGAAGTAACTGAATATCAATTAGATGTGGTTACTTCCTTTCTTTTTGTTGGAACATTGGTGCAACATTTCGGAAAATATTTGGTTTCGGCTCATGTTGAGGTTCTACATTCCGACCTCAATAGGAATAAAAAAGGCTACCCGGAGTTAGATAGCCTTCATGTAATTATTAGAATTTTTCATATTCTTCTTTGCTGATTTCGTAACCGTACATCTTAGACTCAAAAATATCTTTGTCCGTAGAATCAACCTCAACTTCTTTACGTCCTCTACGCTTTATAAAACAGTGTGTTGATTTATCTATAACTACAATTCTTAAAACAATGTCCTCGTAGTCATCTTTGAGGTAAACTGTTCCCTTTTTGAGCTTACTACATAAATTTACCAAATCCATGGTGTATCATTCATTAATCTTCAAACCTTTATCTAATTCGTCGAACTCACGTTATTTTAGTATATGATTTCCCAAAAACCATTTTTATCAGAGCCTACTCTACGAAGATATTTGCCACGCATTTTTTCAATATTTCGCATGATAGTACTTCCATTCAGTCCTGTAATTGTTGCCATTTCATCCTTAGTTATATAAGGATTTTCAACCATTAACTGCAAGATGGATATACGATTAGTTGTGAGCTTTTCTCCATTTACAGTTGCCTTTTCAATTAACCTCTTAATAAGGTTCTTGCTGTTTACAGTTGCATTTTGGGTATTTACAGTTGCATTTACAGTCCTCTTTTCTGCATTTGCAGTTGCATTTATTTGGTTTTTAACTTGAGATGAACCCTTCGGTATTGTAATTTTCAAAATAAAATCATCAAGATGGAAAGATAAATGTGGTGTACCATTAGCTTCCAACTCTCTGCACACTCGATCCACACCCTCACCAAATTCCTTTACAAAGTCGTATGCTTTAAGGAATTGGGCTATTTCTGGATTGCGCGAGAAATGTGTATGACGGATGTTAGAGGGCTTGACCATTCCAGGTAATCTGCCGGGCGATTCGAATACAAGGCGATTGTCAAACATCTTAATTTGGATTTCCGTACCCTTGATATTGTAGGCACGGTGGCAGCAAGCGTTAACTACCATTTCTTGTATCACAAACTTTGGGTAATCTCTGTTGGTTACAAACTGCCCATGCTGTCCTAGGAAAGTATGTTCCTCCACTTGGGTTTCAAGATAAGCTATCGTGGCCTCCACCTGATCAAGTATGGTTCCTTCAAAGGTTACGTCCTTAATCACGTTCATTTCTGCACCCACTCTCTCTTCTGTACCTTTATAACGGATAAAGCGAGTACGCCCACGGGGAAAGAATTTTTGAGGATATTTACCAAACAACAGAATGCAAGCCACACTTACTTGCTCCTCTCCCTTTGCATTGGTAGTTATGAAGCCATTATTCTCATGTAGATATTGATTGGCAGACTTGGCATAACCAATCAATTCTGTATATCTTTCGACAGCGGTCATATCAATATCATCTACCGTAGCACCATACACAGCCGTATCCTCATAGTAGCGCTCTCCCTTATCGTACATCAATTGTATGCGTTCTTCAAAAGACAACTTTCTACTTTTATCGCCAACACGCATATAGGCTTCGTCTGCCTGATTAGCATGTAGTTCAGAACTTGCAGGAATATGCATCAATAAAATATGATTTTCGTTTCCATCTTTATCCGTGCATGGTAACAAGTCGCTGGTAATAGACACAGAAGGATTACAGAAATCCAAAGGAACACGAAGCAACTCATTCAACTTTTCCGCATGCTGGTCAACTCCTTCTATCTTCCTTGTCTTGTCAGACACACCGATAGCGATATCACCACCGTCAGCATTAGCAAACGCCACAATGGTAATAGCCAAAGCCTTCGGATCAATTTGAATGCTTTTGCAATCAAAAGTCTGGTCTTCCTTGCGGGTTGTTATTTCTTGTATTGTCATAATGCTAATTATACCATAACTACATGCAACGCTTTTATTATTTTCTTTCCAAGTTCATAATCATAAATACATTCATCATATGAGAGATTTATTCGATTTGCATGAACATACGAATGCCTACCTTGTATCAAGTTTTGATAACAGGATCTCACAGATGGCTCAACATGTTCCACTGCTGTAATTTCTGTTTCAAAATTTATAGCCAAAGTATTATCGAATTTTTTGATTTCCTTTTTTAAATCAGATATCTCTATTCTTCCATTTAATCTAGAAAGATAATTTTGAATAAAACTGCCAAATAAATGATGTTTGTTAGAAGCATAATCTATAAATATCTCCTTTATAGCAAGTTCATATGAAGTTACAGCACTTACTGAGATTGCGCCAATAAACTTAGGTAAGGCTACTGGCGAAATATGAGATTTTAAAGTATTGATCTCACTAATCAACTCGTCTGCAGGTTGAAACTTATCGGTGTAAGCCATCATTAAACAAAAAGGTTTCTACATATTCAAATCTTTCCTTAAGGATTTTTTCATCAGTTGTAGCTAATGTTGTCAAATCCGTGAACTTTTGATCTACAAGAAGCTCTTCATATCGCTGAGGTAGATTTGCCGGTAAATTATCTATATGCAACAAAATCTTGCAAAAGACAGAATCAAACAAAGATACATTAAAAGGTCCGCGCACATGAAAGGGCTTACTTCTTAACTCTGAATTAATATAGCCTGCTGTTCTTTCGAAAGCAATAGCAAAGCTATCTATGTTTTTACATGCATTCATATTGCTTTTAGCTACTTTATTGAGGAACTCTTTCATCGGTTTTTCATATCTACTTAGATAGTAAGCTAATCCATAAACTCTTAAAATTAACTCTATGTCTGATTGATTTTTAACAAAGTCTTTCTTGTTTATAACTTTACGCCATGATGGATTTTTATTTAGTTCCTTCAACTTATTTAAAAAGTCACTTCTAAATACGCAATTCCTTATTTCTTGTGGCTTAAGGGGGGTTCCTCCTGTATTTAGTCGTTCAAAAATGTGGTATACAGATGTATTTTCTTTCGTAGGTGAAAGTTGTCTTATATTAATAGCTCTCAGTACAGAAGAAGCAAGTTTTCTTTTATCTTTATCGTCCAAATCATTATAAGTACAATTATAAAACTTGTTTTTAGAATTTAGTCCCGACAATTTAAAAACCTGTCGTTTCCCTGTTAGACTCTCTTTACCAAAGTATCCTTCAAAAAAATAAACAATACTTAATAAACGCTGCTGACCATCAATGACCAAATTCTTGTTCTCATCATCAATGTATAAAAAAATAGGAGGGACTGGTAGCCCTATTAAAAAGGATTCAATGAGTAATGATGCCTGTTTTATATTCCAAACATAACCGCGCTGATAATCAGGAATCATAATGTCTCCATTTTTAAACATTTCAACAAGTCCCATTAACGTATAATCAGAAGGATAAGATGTAATATCGTATTCTATATTAATCACCTCTTCCGCCTCATTGTCTGAAAATTCAAAGTCTTCCATATTTTTTAGTTTAATAATCCTTTGCAAATATAACATTATTATTTTATATAGTAGTCAATTCTGGCAAACTATTTATAGCTTCACTTTTCAATTTATCCACCGCACGAGTATATTTCTCGGTGTGTTTTAGTCCACTATGCCCTAACAAGTTGGCAACGGTCTTGATGTTGATACCATTGTTCAGGATATTCACGGCAAAGGAGTGGAGAGAGCCATGCCAACTGATGACTTTTAATGTCGGCAGACTCGCAATTTTTCCCGGTGACACGGAAAATCAAGGGGAAAGGTTTGTTTCTTTTGTTCGCTTTTATTACCTTTGCAGGATAGGGGAACTGCCCCCCCTTTTCTTATCTTTGCAGAACAGCAGGGTGGGGGGAGGAGGGATTTTGCCCGTGGAGAAATAATGATATGCTGAAACTGCTCATCAGACTGTGGCTCATTCGGAAACGACGCAACTTTCGTTGGCGCGCGTTCTTCATGGCATTGTATGTCTATGTGGTCGGCGCATTGTTGGGCGTGGCAACTTTTCTCGATTCGGGACTGACTGTTGGCGAGTTGCAGACTTGTGTGCCGTGGCAGAAAGTGGTGCCCGTGGTGGCAGCCCTCATTCTTCCTGTCGATGTCCTCGTGAAGCTGTTTTTTAAGCGCGACACGGCATTGCCCGATGCTTACATCCACACGCGCCCCATCGCTTCGGCTGCGTGGAATCGCTTCATCCTCTTTTCCAATGTTTTGGATTTTTGGAATCTCAACTGGGCGTTGCCTGCCGCGGTGGCAGTCTTCTTGGTTCTTCCGCCGGTGCAGGCGTTGTTGTGTGGGTTTGTTTTCCTCGGTGTGTCGCTTGTCAATGGTTTGGCCGTTACCACTCTGCGCAAGGCGGATGGTTGGAGCTTTAAGTTGCCCGTGGTGTTGGCTTTTCCGCTTTGGTTCGTCCTCGTGTTGGTCTGGAGCTTCAATCCCCTTGTGCTGCCGTGGCATGTGCATCTGCCCCTCTTCGTTGCGTTGTGCGTCCTTGCTCTCTGCCTTGTCATGGCATATTTGGACAAGCTCAAGAGCTACAACGAGTTGCGGCGGCGCGTTGGCAACGTCGGCGGCGCGAGTGTGCGCTCGCTCTATGCCATGGAGTTTCGGGCGTTCCGTCGTTCCGGTCGGTTGCGTGCGCAACTTGTTCTGCCCTTTTTGATCGTGTTGCAAGCCTATCTCTATCTCCCCGATTACTCCTCTTCCGGCAATCCGCAATTGCTTGCCATTGTGCCACTTGCCACCATGAGCCTTGCTTTGATTTATCTGCAGGTTACCTTTGCCGTGGAGGGAAACTTCTTTGACGGGTTGTGGACGAAGCCGGTGGGCATTTGCAGAATGCTTCTGCGCAAATACTATTTCGCCATGCCGCTCACCCTTGCCGGTGCGCTCTGCATGGTGCCCGCCTGTTTTCTCTATCATGTTCCGCCTTTTTTCGTGCTCTCCTGTGTTGTGTTCTGCATTGGTGCGTGCAACCTGTTGCTGCTGGCTTATTGCTTCACCAATAAACGGCTCAGTCTCTTCGAGAGTGGGTTCATGAACATGCGGGGGGCAACGTTCTCCGTGTCGTCGTTTGCGTTGGCGGTCTGCGTGATACTGTTCGCGCTGTTGCCCTCGTTCTTCCTCACCGAACAACGGGTTTACTTGTTTTTCAATGTCAGCGGACTGCTTGGGTTGGCGCTCCACCGACCTTTCATCCGGCGGATGGCGCACCGCTACGAGTGTCATCGCCACAAATATTTTGAACGTTATCGGGAATGATTCCCCTTAAAAAAAACATTATCTCGGAAATGGACATCATCATGGAAAATCTGCGAAAGACCTACGGCAACCAAACGGTCATCGACATTCCCCGGCTCACCCTTCGTTCCGGACAGCTCGTGGGACTCGTGGGGAACAACGGGGCAGGCAAGACCACCCTCATGCGGCTCATCCTCGACCTGATAAAAGCCGACGGCGGACGCGTGCTCTCCGGCGGAATGCTCGTGAGTGGGGACGACACGTGGAAGACCTACACGGGTTCTTACATCGACAAGCGGTTTCTCATTGATTTCTATACGCCCGACGAGTTCTTCGACTTCATTGGCGAGGTGTATGCCATCGACCCCGATGCGCTCAAACACCGGCTGGAGGCGTTCGCCCCGCTGATGCGCAACGAAATTTTGGGAACGGGGAAATACATCCGCGACTTCTCGGA
This sequence comes from Prevotella brunnea, assembly GCF_008016795.1. GTDB lineage: Bacteria > Bacteroidota > Bacteroidia > Bacteroidales > Bacteroidaceae > Prevotella > Prevotella brunnea. The sequence goes on along the minus strand of NZ_SDIK01000047.1, from coordinate 16,667 downwards.
GGGCAACCGTCAGAAGATAGGAATCATCGGGGCGATGCTCATCCGTCCGAAGGTGCTCATCCTCGACGAACCGTTCAACTATCTCGACCCCTCTTCACAAATCGTTACCGCACGGCTCATCCGGCAGATGAACAAGGAGCTGGGCGCCACCGTGCTCATTTCCAGTCATAACCTGAACTTCATATCCGAAATATCCGACCGCGTGCTGCTCATGGAGAAAGGCAGCATCGTGAAAGACCTGCTCTGCATTTCCGGTTCCGCCGAACAAGAGCTTCAAGCCTATTTTGCGGCACTCTGAAGTTCATTGCCGCCTGACGGGACACATTCGACCCGACCGGCAACATGAAATAACATTACAAAAACCGAGTTCGCAACACGCCTCGCAACTTGTTGATAATCAGGATAATATTAATTGCGATTTAAAAGCTTGTCTTTTGTTCTCCGATTCATGACCTTTTGCATTGCAAAAGCTAAGCTTTTAAATTGCAAAAGCCAAGCTTTGGGGAGATGAATGAAGAAAATTTAAGACACCGTTTTGGGATGACCATAAAAAAAAGAGGCAAACCTGCCTCTTTATCCGTGTTTTTACAAAAAACTCATTACTTTGTTGAAATAGCCCTGTGTTTTCCTGATGCTGTAACGCACGCCCCCATTCCAAAGGCGGATGGCTCGTTCCACGTTGTTGCCCGGATTGTAAACCGACTGTATCAGTAAAAACATCTCACGCGACTTGGAGGGGCTGAAGCGGTCGGAAAGCGAAAAACGCTTTTTCTTTCCTCGCTTTCGCAAAATTCGGTTGCACTCGCTCACCAAAATGGGGGAAATCTGTAAAATCCCAACGTGCGGACCATTCACCGCTCTCGCGTTACCCTTGCTCTCCACTTGGATGATGGCATTCAACACCGGCGTCCAATTAAAACCACTGTTGGCTGCTTCGGTGTCTGCCGCTTCCACAAATTGTGGAATGAAAATCATTAAAATTGCAATAATCGTACTTCTGAAAATTCTCATCATTTAATTATTTCCGAAACCTTGAAAACACATTCCGAAGAAGTATTTTCGCGACACGTTCCTATGTGAGAATAGAGTTACCACCGTGCCTTAGTTTCATGTTAGCGGGCACAAAGGTAAGTAAAAACAGATTGATTATCAATTAATTAAGTATTTATTAACAAACTTACACCTTCAACCGTTTGCATGATAAACTTTGCAAAAGAAACAAAAAATACTTGGTATTTCCATTTATTGTCTCATGTCGCAAAATCATGAATAATTGTTATTTGAACGCCCAAATCACTTACAAAATAACAAACCGGCCGCGTTGCCGACCTCTGAAAAACCGTTGCCGACCGTGCAAGTCCGGCGGAAATAATAATCGTGGCGATATTGCCGTTTCAACGGAATTTGCTATCTTTGCAGAGACAAAATTTCAAGAAGTGCGGCGACAGAACCCTGCACGCGCCCACACACATACCATCATCATGCAATTAGAGAAAATCTCCATCATCAACTATAAGAACATACGCACGGCAACACTCGAACTGTCGCCAAAGCTCAATTGCTTCATCGGACACAACGGAGTGGGGAAGACCAATCTGCTCGATGCCGTTTACTACCTCTCGTTCTGTCGCAGCGCGTTCACGCCGAAGGACTCGGAGGTGATGCGACACGAAAACGACTTCTTCGTGCTGGAAGGCACCTACCTCACCGATGAGGGCGAAACCCGACAGGTGTATTGCGGCATGAAACGCGGAACGAAAAAACACTTCAAACGCGACAAGAAAGAATACAAAAGACTCTCGGAACACATCGGGCTTATCCCGCTGACGTTCATATCGCCGGCAGACAGTGCGCTGATTGAAGGCGGAAGCGAGGAAAGACGAAGATTCATGGACACCGTCATCGCACAATACGACCGCCGATACATGGAACTGCTCACGCTTTACAACAAAGCATTGCTGCAGCGCAACAAACTGCTCAAACAAGAGGACGAACCAGACGGCACACTCATGGAACTGCTGGAGATGCAGATGGCAGACTATGGCACACAAATCTATCAAAAGCGAAAGACCTTCACCGAAGAACTCGAACCGGTGTTCCAATCCATCTATCAAAAAGTGGCAGGCGAACGCGAGCGGGTGGCATTGGAATATGTGTCGCACGGACAGCGGGGCGACTTGCTCGACGTCATTCGGCGCGACAGGGCGAAAGACCGCATCATGGGCTTTTCGCTTCACGGCATTCACAAGGACAATCTGCTCATGACACTCGGCGGATACACCATGAAGCAAGTGGGCAGTCAGGGACAAAACAAGACTTACGTGCTGGCGTTGAAACTGGCACAGTTCCACTTTCTGAAACAGGCTTCGGGCAACAGAACGCCACTGCTGCTCTTGGACGACATCTTCGACAAGCTCGACGCTTTCCGGGTGGAACAAATCGTGAAACTCGTCTCGGGCAACGACTTCGGTCAAATTCTCATCACCGACACCAACCGCGACCACCTCGATAAGATTTTGCGCGACAGCGATTTCAACTTCAAGCTCTTCGGCGTGGACGATGGGGAGATAAAAGAAAGGGGCAAGGCAGATGTTTAAACGAAAGGTACACTCCCTTGCCGATGTGTTGGGAAAGACATTGCGCGAAGGCGGACTGGAAACGCCACTGTTGCAAAAAAGACTGGTGGACGCGTGGGACACCGTTGCCGGACCCACCGTCAGCCGCTACACGGGTGAGAAGTACATTCGCAACCAAACTCTCTGCGTGAAGATTACCAACCCCGCCTTGCGGCAAGACCTCTCCATGATGCGTTCGCAATTGGTCAGGCGGCTCAACGACAGTGTGGGGGCTTACGTCATTGCCGACGTGAAGATATTTTAAGTTCTTCCCCGTGTTGCCCATCGCCTGTCTGCCGATGGAAACGAGGGAAATGCAGCCCCCCTCATTGCCTATCGGTTTCAGAGTTTCTTTTTCACTTCCTCAAGGGCGTCAATCCAATTGGTGTCGAGCGAGAACTGCGTGGGGTAGTCGTTGCGATTGTAGTAGGCGTGCACCAATTCCTTATCGTTGTCGTTGTAGAGCGGATGGTTGATGCTGGCGTTGCGGAAGATTTTTATCACCCTGCTTTTTTCTTTTTCGTCGGCAGCCTTGGTATATTCCTTGGTGAAGAGATTTACGAAGCTGTACATATAATATGCCATGGAATCGAGCCGGCTGTTGAGGTGTTTCACTTCCTCTGCGGTCAGTGCTTTGTCGTCTTGAGTGGATAGCGCGATGAGTGTTTTGGTTTGCAGATAGGAGATGGCGTCCACCTTGAACGATGCCACCTTTCTTGCCTCGGTGTCTTCCTGTTTGTTGGTTGCCACCTTATAGGCACTGCGATAAATTTGCTGATAGACGCGGTTTTGCGCTTTGATGCCCGTCAGTGCAACGAGCGTGAGCGCGATGGTGAGTGCTATTTTTCTCATTTTCTTTCGTTTTATTGTTTATCTGACGTTTTTCGCTTCTTGTTGTTTAAAACGCCTTAGTTTTTATTTTGTTATTCTGGAGCTGTTTTTTTTCACAAACTCTTTCCACGATTTCATGTGTGGTGCGTCGTTTTCGGGTCGGCTCATTTGCAGGAAGTGGCAGTATGCCGCCGCGAGTGCATCGGTGGCATCCATGAAGTGTGGCATTTGGTCGTCGCGCAGGTGGAGCAGCCGTTGCAACATGGCAGCCACCTGTTCTTTGGGTGCTGCTCCGTTGCCTGTGATGGCCATTTTTATCTTCAGTGGTGCATATTCGTGTATGGGTACGTCCGAACGTATGGCTGCCGCTATGGCGACCCCCTGTGCCCTTCCGAGTTTGAGCATGGATTGTATGTTTTTTCCGAAGAAGGGTGCCTCGATGGCCATCTCGTCGGGCAGGAATTCCCGAATGATGCCCGTTACGCGGTCGAAGATTTTTCCCAACTTCAGATAGGTGTCGTTCTCCTTTCTCATGTCCACCACTCCCATCACCACCAATTCGGCTTTGTTTCCCTTTATTCGCAACACGCCGTAGCCCATGATGTTGGTTCCGGGGTCGATGCCGAGTATGATTTTTTCGGATTGTGGTTTTTGTTGTTTCATCTCATCGGTCCATGAAGGGGTTGTGTGCCAGTTCGTACCCAATGGTTGTTGTTTCTCCGTGTCCGGTGCAGATTTTGGTTTCGTCGGGCAGCTGCGACAGTTCTCTGAGGCTGTTAATCATCCGGAAGCGGTTTCCTCCGGGGAAGTCGGTTCGTCCCACGCTGCCTTTGAAGAGAGTGTCTCCGGTGAAGGCGATGCCTTCCTCCCTGCAATAGAGCGTTACCGAGCCGGGAGTGTGTCCCGGTGTCTCCATGATTTCGAGTTGGTGGTTTCCGAATCGGATGGTCGTTCCTTCCTCGTAGTATTTGATTTTCTCCGGCAGTGGGAAGTCCAAATTCATGTTGAAAAGTTGCTTTGCCTGTTTGTCGAGTCCCTCCATGAGTGGTGCGTCCCATGGCGAACATTCCACCGGCAGTCCGTATTTTGCTGCCATTGCCCCACTTCCGAATTGATGGTCCAAGTGGGCGTGAGTGCCGATTATGCGCATGGGTTGCAGCCGGTTATCGGCTATGAAACGGGCGATTGCCTTTCGTTCTTCCGGATAGAAGGCACCGCAATCTATGATGACACATTCCCTTGTGTCGTCCCACAGGAGGTAACAATTCTCCTGTAGCATATTGCACACAAATCTTTCTACCTTTATCATGTTGCTTGTTTTTTTTCGTGTTATGCAGGAACGTAGATGAGCTGTTTTGTGGCGAACCATTCCTCCTCGAACCATTGCGAGAGCAGTTCTGTCATTGCCACCTTTCCGAAGGGGGCGAGCTCTTGGCTCAGGTTGCCTCCCTTGAGTGCCAGCACCCCATTGGGAAGCGCGTTTCTACAGTTGCTTGCGATGTTTTTGCGCACGATTTTCATCAGGTCGGGCAGGGGCATGACCGCACGCGAAACAACGAAGTCGAACTTCTCTTTCTCCTCTTCTCCCCTCAAGTGTTGCGCCCTGACGTTCTCCAGTCCGATGGCATTTGCCACTTCCGTTGCCACCCTGATTTTCTTTCCCGTCCCATCAATGAGCTTGAAGTTGGCGTTGGGGAAGAGTATGGCGAGCGGTATGCCCGGAAAGCCGCCCCCGGTGCCGAAGTCGAGCACATTGGTGTCGTCCTTGAAGCCGATGAGTTTGGCGATGGCAAGCGAGTGGAGCACGTGGTGTTCGTAAAGATTGTCGATGTCCTTTCTCGATATGACGTTTATCTTTTCGTTCCAGTCGCGATACAAGTGGTCGAGAGCGTGGAACTGTCGGATTTGTCTTTCGGTGAGATGAGGGAAATATTTGGTTATGATGTCTGTCATTGTCGTTGCTGTCTTTCTTATTTCTTCAGAGTGAGGCGCACCTCCTTCGGATTGATTTCTCCCGGTGTATAAATAAACGTTACGGAATCGTCATGCAAGATGAAGTTCTCGGACGGATAGGCATCTATGCCCACGAAGTAGCCCGCTTTGCGAATGCCTTTGGTGTCGTCCTCATCGAGTCCGAGCCTGTCGGCAAGTTGCCTGATGATTTCGGTGGTAAGCTCCGCTTGCTCCTCCTTGTCGAAAGCGTCGTCGAGGCGAATTTCCCTGCCCGTGTCGGGGTCGAAATTGTGTGCCAGACTGTATTCCGATGTCGTTTCTCCCGTCTTTATTAATATGTGCGACAGATAGACGAGGTTTTTCCCCTTTCCGGGCATGATTTTCGTGTCGATGCTGAGTTCCCAGTTCAGTTGGCTTCTGGCGCGTTCCCGGTCGTGAAGCCACTGCGCAATTTCGGAATATTCCTTCGCATACCGCTCCACGAGATAGCGAACTGCGCTTATCGGTTCCAATTTCTCGTACCGGATGGCGAAGTAGTTGGGTTGCAACGTGCCCATGCGCAACAGCGAATCGTTCACCGCCGCATAGCGACTTCCTTTCAAATAGGTGAAATCCACGTGAATGTGGCACACCTTGTCGCTTCGGAACCTCACCACCGAGTCGGCCACGGCGTGCGCCACGGGCAGCGTCATCTGCTTGGGAGCGACTTGCTTCTTGGCACATCCCGCGAAGGAAAGTGAGGCAATCAGGATTGCGAAAGCGATGTAAAATTTCTTAACCATCATAGATTGGTGGCAAAGTTACGAAAAACTTTCGTAACTTTGCATGCCGATGACAAACAAAAACAAAATGACAAAAGCCTGTTTATTCGATTTGGACGGGGTGGTGTTCCATACCGAGCCACAATACACCGTGTTTTGGGGCGAGGTGGGCAGAACCTTCCATCCCGAGATAGAGAATTTCGAGCACAAGATAAAGGGAATGACGCTGCAACAGGTTTACGACCTGTATTTCGCCGGCGATGTTGCAGCGCGGAAAACCATCACTGCCCGGCTCAACACCTTCGAGGCAAACATGGAATTTCCCTACATTGACGGCTTTGAGGACTATCTGGCGCACATTCGGAAAGAAGGCATCGCCACGGCGGTGGTAACGAGTTCAAACCAAGCCAAGATGAAAAGCGTTTACGAGCGGCACCCCGATTTCTGCAAAAGCTTCGACCGTGTGTTCACCTCCGAGGACTTCAGCGAGAGCAAGCCCTCGCCCGACTGTTATCTGCGGGCAGCCGCCCACTTTGGCGTGCACCCTTCCGAATGTATTGTCTTTGAAGACAGCATCAACGGATTGCGTTCCGGTTTGGCTTCCGGGGCGCGTCTCATTGCCCTTGCCACCACCCTTCCGGAAGAACGGCTGAGGGATTACACCCCGGAGGTGATAGCCGATTTCACGGAATTGCTCTCCGCCACGGAAAAAACAAAAAAAGAATAGGAAAAACAAGAAAAAAATCCGGGGGAAACCTGTTCCCGGAGACGTTAGAACAAATAAAAATGGGATATTTAACTACTGACAAGAAGAAGATTACGGCAAACACCTTTCTCAAAATGAAACACGCCGGCGAGAAGATTGCCCAAATGACGGCTTACGACTTCACCACGGCGCGTATCATCGATTCAGCCGGGATTGACAGCATCCTCATCGGCGATTCCGCCTCCAATGTGGTCTGTGGCAACGATGACACGCTGCCCATCACCATGGACGAGATGATTTATCACGCCAAAGCCGTGGCACGCGCCTGCGAACATGCCCTTGTGGTGTGCGACATGCCCTTCGGCAGCTATCAGGTGAGCCGCGAAGAGGGCGTGCGCAATGCCATCCGCATCGTGAAAGAGAGTGGCGTGGATGCCGTGAAACTCGAGGGAGGCGAAGAAATTGCCGACACCATTCGCGGCATCGTGCAAGCCGGCGTGCCCGTTGTGGGACATTTGGGACTGACCCCGCAGAGCATTCATAAGTTTGGCGGCTACGGACTGCGTGCCGGGGAGGAAGCAGAAGCACGTAAACTGATGGCAGACGCGAAGGCACTCGATGCCGCCGGAACATTCTGCATCGTGCTGGAGAAAGTGCCCGCAAAGCTCGCCGCGGAGGTAACGAGAACCGTCAAGGCGGCAACCATCGGCATCGGAGCAGGCAATGCCACCGACGGACAAGTGCTTGTCTCTGCCGATGCGCTGGGAATGACCCGGGGCTTCAAACCGAAGTTCCTCAGACGGTTTGCCGACGTGGCACAGTGCATGACCGAAGGAGTGGAAGCCTACATACGCTGCGTCAGGGAAAGCAGCTTTCCCGCCGAGGAAGAGTCCTATTGACCGACATCTGCCGCAAGCTCATCATCAACATTCAACCTCATGCCCATGAAACATTGGATTATCCTCATGCTGCTCTCGGCAAGTATCTCCGCCGGAGCGCAGAACCATGCAAGGCGCGACTCGCTGCGCATGTTGCAGGAACAGCTCGACCAAGCCCCCGACAATATCGACCTGAGGCTGCAGTGCGCCGGATGGAAAGTGTTGCTGGAACAATGGGAAAGCGCGAAAAACGATTACGACCAAGTGCTGAGAAAAGACCCCGACAACGTCTCCGCACTCTTCTATCGGGCGTATGTAAATGAACGATTGGGCAGGTACAACTTCGCACGGCAGGACTATCACAACCTCTTGCGACAGGCTCCGGGAAACTTCGAGGCACAACTCGGACTCGCGTTGCTCAACCAAAAAGACCAACACTACACGGAGGCACTCGACGGCATCAACCGACTGGTGGAGCAATATCCCGACAATGCTGTGGCATACGCGGCGCGGGCAGGCATCGAGGCAGAACGCAAGATGTATCTCTTGGCGGAATACGATTTCACGCAAGCCATCCTTCGCGATCCCGAAAATAACGAATACGTGCTGCAACGCATCGACGTCTATCTGCTACAGGACAAACGCGACCAAGCCAAACGCGACCTCGACCGGCTCGTCAGAAAAGGTATGAGCAAGCCCGCACTACAGGAATTTTACGACCGTCTCAAGCAACGCCGAACTTCGCACGCAAAGCATTGACCTGCAACTTGCCTGCCATCGACAAGAAGCTCACGCCACGCCACCGGGAAAAAACGAATGTGCCTACCGAAAAACAATGACCCGGACACCCTTTTTCCGACAGTCGAACCCCGGGAATCCCAAGACGAATACCCACTATTAGGTATTTTGAGGAACTTTGGCGCGCAGCCGCCACGCAATCACTCTTTTCTTCGTATCTTTGCACAAAAGGAAAAAAGCATGAAACTATCAGAACTGAAAACCGGCGAAACCGGTGTCATCGTGAAAATATCCGGACACGGAGGTTTCAGGAAACGAATCATGGAAATGGGGTTCGTTGATGGGAAAATAGTAACAGTGCTGATGAACGCGCCTTTGCACGACCCCGTGAAATATAAAATCATGGGCTACGAGGTAAGTCTGCGCCACAGCGAATCGGAACTGATTGAGGTGGTGGCAATCTCCGGGAAACGACCCGCCGCCGACAAGCACTCCGCCCCACAAACCAACCTTGCGGCTGAGCTTGGCGACCCTTCGGAAAAACCACTCACGCCCGACCGGCTGACCATTGCCGCCAACAAGAAACGCCACATCATCAACGTGGCACTCGTGGGCAACCCCAATTGCGGAAAAACATCGCTCTTCAATTTCATATCCGGCGCACACGAGCGTGTGGGCAACTATTCCGGCGTAACCGTGGATGCCAAATACGGATACGCCGATTTTGAAGATTACCACTTTGAAATCGTCGATTTGCCCGGAACTTACAGTCTGTCGGCATACAGTCCCGAAGAACTCTACGTGAGAAAACAACTCACGGAGAAGACCCCCGACATCGTCATCAACATCCTCGACGCCTCCAACTTGGAGCGAAACCTCTATCTCACCACACAACTCATCGATATGCACATCCCCATGGTGTGCGCCCTGAACATGTATGACGAAGCACAAAAGCGAGGCGACAACATCGACTACAAACGCATCGGCGAACTGTTCGGCGTGCCCATGGTGCCCACGGTGTTCAGGAGCGGCGACGGCGTGAAGCAACTCTTCCACGTCGTCATACAAAACTATGAGGGACGAAAAGGCGACTTCCCCGCGTTCCGACATCTGCACATCAACCACGGACACGAGATAGAACACGGAATAGCCGACATTCAGGAACACCTGAAGCGCGAATTGGACATCCGACAGAAATATTCCACACGCTATCTTGCCATCAAACTGTTGGAAAACGACAGCGAGACGGAACAACTCGTGGCGCAATTCCCCGATGCCGGAGAAATCATCAGGCACAGGGACGAAGCCGCCCGACGCGTGAAAGAGGAAACGGGAAAGGACAGTGAGACCGCCATCATGGACGCCAAGTACGGATTCATCAACGGAGCATTGGCAGAAGCAGGCTACACCACGGGAAAGAAGAACGACACCTACCTCACCACACACAGAATTGACAAGGTGCTGACCCATAAATACTTGGGATTTCCCATCTTCTTCCTCATCCTGTACGTCATGTTCACCACCACCTTCACACTCGGACAATATCCCATGGACTGGATAGAAACGGGAGTGGGATGGCTTGGCGAACTGATTACGAACCATCTGCCCGACGGACCCGTTAAGTCGATGCTTGCCGAAGGCATCATAGGCGGAGTGGGGGCAGTCATCGTCTTCATGCCGCAAATCCTCATCCTCTATTTCTTCATCTCCTACATGGAGGACTGTGGCTACATGGCGCGAGCGGCGTTCATCACCGATAAGCTCATGCACAAAATGGGATTGCACGGCAAATCGTTCATACCCCTCATCATGGGCTTTGGCTGCAACGTGCCGGCAATCATGGCAACGCGAACCATCGAGAGCCGGCGAAGCCGACTCATCACCATGCTCATCCTGCCCTTGATGAGTTGCTCGGCGCGACTGCCCATCTACATCATGATAACGGGCATATTCTTCCCCACACCCTACCAAGCCCCCGTCATGCTGTCGCTCTATGTCGTGGGCGTGGGAATGGCAGTGGTGGCAAGCCGGATATTCTCAAAATTCGTCTTCAAGGGCGAGGACACACCGTTCGTCATGGAACTGCCTCCCTACCGATTCCCAACATGGAAAGCCATCGGACGCCACACGTGGGAGAAAGGAAAGCAATATCTGAAAAAGATGGGAGGCATCATCCTCGCCGCATCCGTCATCGTCTGGGCATTGGGCTACTTCCCCTTGCCCGACAATCCCAACGCCGACAAGCGCGAACGACAGGAGCAAAGCTACATAGGACGACTGGGGAAAGCTGTGGAACCACTGTTCGCCGCACAGGGCTTCGACTGGAAACTCGACGTGGGGCTTATCTCCGGAGTGGGAGCAAAGGAGATAGTGGCTTCCACCATGGGCGTGCTCTATACCGACGACGACAGCTTCGGCGAGAGCGACCTCGATGCCGGGAACGGAAAATACGAATTGCTGAGAAGACAGATGACCGCCAACGTGGCAAAGCTCCACAACATCAGCCCGGAGGAAGCCGAACCAGTGGCAAGGCTCACCGCCTACGCGTTCCTGCTCTTTGTCCTCTTGTATTTCCCATGTGTTGCCACCATCGCCGCCATCAGGAGCGAAACGGGGAGTTGGAAATGGGCACTCTTTGCCGCCGCCTACACCACGGCATTGGCATGGGTGGTGAGTGCCGTCGTGTTCCAAATCGGCATGTTGCTGCTCTGACGTCCCGACGGCAAAACGCGAGAAGCATGAGAATCATAGAAATCATAAGACAACGCCTTTCCGGAAAACCACCCGAACACCGCAAACGAGTGGCATTGGTGCTGTCGGGGGGTGGTGCGCGCGGCTATTTCCACATCGGTGCCATCGAAGTGCTGCAAGAGCGTGGCTATGTCATTACCTCCATCGCCGGAACCTCCATCGGCGCACTCGTCGGCGGCATCTTTGCCAATGGGAAACTCAACGAACTGAAACAGCGAATCCTGAACTTGAACCGAAAGCAAATCATCGGTCTGATGGACATCAAACCCGGACTCGACCATTTGGCAACGGGCAACCGACTTGTAGAGTTCCTTCACGACTTCACGAGCGATGTCAGAATCGAAAATTTGCCACTCCCTTTCTGCTGTTGTGCCTCCGACCTCATCAGTGGCAGGGAAAAAGTCTTCACCACCGGCTCGTTGCTCACCGCCATTCGGGCTTCCATCTCCATTCCCTGCTTCTTCAGTCCCATCCACGAGGGCGGCAGTACGTATGTGGATGGCAGCGTGCACAACATCCTGCCGCTCGACCGCGTGCAGCGAACAGAGGGCGACTTGCTCGTGGCTGTCAATCTGAACGGTTCCGACAACGAGCCCCACACCGCCTACGCAAAACCGAACAAGACGGACAACGGCTTCCTTGCCGGACTGCGCAAGGCCATTCCGCTGCCCAAATGGCAATTCTCCGAAAACTACATGAACATGGTAATGCGCGTTACCAACCTTATGTTGCAAACCAACACCCGACTCGCACTCGGCATCACGCCTCCCGACATCTGTGTGGAACTGCCCATGAACCGCTTCGGACTCTTCGACTTCGACAAAGGTGCAGACCTCATCCGCTTCGGAAGAGAAGAGATGGCACGGCAACTCGACCGTTTCGAGTCGGAATAAGCAGAAATACTCAAAATTATTTGCCACAATCTTTTCCGTTTGTTTGTCGGAAAAGTCTTTCGGATTGACCGGGGAAGGTAACTTTGCGCCCCATGTCGCAAAATTACAAAATGATGAAAATGCCACAATTTGTCTCACCGCAACTTGTGAAAATAAAATGGAATGATTATCTTTGCAAAGCTACCCGACAAGAGAAATCCAAAACAATTACACAAATAAATCAGATGAAAAGAAACTTACTCAACACAACAATGACCCTGCTGCTGCTCGGAACGAGCCTCGCGGCACAAGCCATCGACCGCCGGGCACTGGCGGAGTATGCCCAATCGCTGAAAGGTCTGAAGAAAGCGGAATTGAAAACTGCCATCTTCAACATCATCAAGAGTCCCAAAACGCTCAGGTATGGCAGCGGAAACCGCAGCACGTGGTGGGGCTTCTACCGCACCGACCGCATCGGAAACACCATGGAATGTAGAAACCGATACAGCGACGTGAAATTCTATTTCTCGGGCGACAACGGCAATTCCATTCAGGGAATGAACATCGAACACTCGTTCCCCAAGAGCTGGTGGGGGAAAACAAAAAACGATGCCTACAAAGACTTGCACCACCTCTATCCCTCCGACGCAAAGGCAAACAGCAGCAAGAGCAACTATCCCATGGGCATCGTTACCTCGGGTTCATCGGCATCCGACGGCAGCGAGAAAGTGGGCATGGGACCCGGTCCGAACGGAAAACTCATCAAGATGTTTGAACCATCGGACACCTACAAAGGCGATTTCAGCCGAACCTATATGTATATGGCAACTGCCTATCAGAACCTGACGTGGCAGGGCACACAGGGCTTGCAGGAGTTGGAAAACAACTCGTGGCCGACACTTCGCCAATGGGCTTACACCATCTACACCGAATGGATTAAGAACGACCCCGTGAGCGACATAGAGATTGAACGCAACAACGCCGTGGCTGCCATTCAGGGCAACCGAAACCTCTACATCGACTATCCTTATTTGGCAGAATACGTGTGGGGCGACAGCATGGACGTGTCATTCGACCCTTACACCTCCATCACCACTGCCGACAACGACCATCGCTACGGCAACCAAACGGCTCCGAAGGTGGAGACACCCATCTTCAACCCGGCGGAAGGCTCCTACATGACTCCCATCAACGTAACCATTGCTTGCGCAACGGAAGGGGCAAAGATTTATTACACCACCGACGGCACCCAACCAACGGCAGAGAGCACGCCTTACACCCTCCCCATCGACATCGAGACGACCACCACGCTGAAGGCTGTGGCTGTGTTGGGAACAGACGTAAGCAAGGTGGCAACAGCCGTTTACACCATCACTACCGCCGGCGAACTGCAACACTTCAAGAAGATAACGACGCTTCCGACGGACAAACGGAAATATCTGCTCGTAGTGAACGAAGCCGGGAAACTGAAGGCTGCCAAACCTGTTGATGCTTCCGCCAAGGGCTATGGCTATCTCCAGGTTGCCAACGTAACCGAAAAAGACAACGTGATAGAAATCTCCGGGGGCAACGAACTCATCTACACCTTGGAAGCTGCCAACGGAGGCTTCAGAATGAAGGATGCTTTGGGACGGTATTATTATCAGGATAAGACCTTCTCCACCTTCACACCGACCAACGATCCGGAGAAGGCTGACACATGGCTCATCACAGAAAATGGGGACGCCACGTTCACGATGAAAGCTGCCGACTCGGGCAACGTCATTCAATATTCGCCCAAGTATCATTCCTTTGGCAACTACGGCAGTCCGTCGGCAGGCAACCTCTATCCCATGCTCTATGAGTCGTTGGAGAGTGCCGGCATAGACAACATCGACACCGATTCCGACACGGTTCGCGATGCTGCCATCTACAATCTGAACGGAGTTCGCATGAACTCTGCCAAGCCATTGCCACGTGGCATCTACATTCGTGGCGGAAAGAAATTCGTGGTGAAATAATCTGCAAGGACACGACAGAAAGAGAGAGGGGGTGTGCCAATTTCGGCACACCCCCTCATCATTATAACAGCGACAATGGAAATGTCGTCTTGCTTCGTTCCGTTGCGATTAGAACCTGCGCGTTCCGTCGGCGTTCAGGATGCTGCGGAACATGTTGTATTTCGCGGCATCCAAGGGTTTTGTTTCGTCACCGCTTACATATACGGGGCGAAGGCAGTTGCCTTGAGCTTTTGCCGCGATACCATAAGTCCACATATTCGTTCCAAAGGCCATGCCCCTGCCACTAAGTGCGCTTTGTCTGGAAGACCAGTATTGTCCTCTTGCCTGCGAACCCTTCAACACGAGGCGGTACTGAACCCTGTTGTCTGCCGTACCCGCATAGAGTAATCCCGCCATCGGGAGGAACAAACCCTTGTTGGCAAGCACAAATCCGGTTACGTCCTCAAACTTCCATAAATTGTTCGTTCCGGTGGGGAAACTTACCAAGGCTCTGGAGCCCGTGATTCCGCCGGTTGTGGCATCGGAGAAGTAAGCACCATAAATCTTGTTTCCCTTGTCGGTGTAGCAGAATGCCGGAATGACGGTTTTGGAATTATTCATCAAGTTTTGCAATTCTTCCTCCTTTGGATAACGATACTGGTAATTGTATGGTTTATCGGGATTGGTTGTATAGAAATACACGATATCCCCCCTCGTTACTTTTGACCTGTCGGTGGTGGGCTTGTTCTCTTCGTAGAATTTCATGGAGATGTCGTATCCGTCTTTAGCAGGCGGTGTGGCAAGGTATTTTTTCTTCGGGAAGTTGGTTACGTCGCTGATGTCGCCCCATCGGAAGAGGTCGAAGTCATTGGGATCCGCACTGAACTGACCGTTGTAATTATCGATGTACCAGTTCTGTGAGCCGATGAGTCCCTTGTCGCACTTCACTTCTTTCGTTCCATTTACATAGTCCGCTTTCGTTGGTTTGTCGGCATAGTTGCTGATCCACCACTGTGCGGGCGCGATGCCCCAGTAGTCTTCCGTGCCATCGGTGTAATGGATGAAGTTACCCGTTGCCCACTTCGTGCCTGCCACTTCCACGTAAGGTTCTGCCTTTGGCATCTTCATGTTGGTGATGGTGGAGCGATAGGTCATGTTGGAAGCAAACGTTTTGTGCACATCCTTCGTGTAGATGAAGCCATCGGTTGTAATCAGCGTGATGGTGATGTCTTGGCTCACTTCCGGGAAGAGTGCCACCCAGACAAATCCTTTCTCCATGTTGATTGCCGATGCTTTGTTGCCTTCCACGTCGATGGCGTAGTCCTTGTCCTGTTCGCCACCGATGAATTCTCCGTTGGTGAGGTCCAGCACCCCGGTCGATTTCACGCCGTTGATGAGCAGTTTCTTGATGTTGGTGATGTACTGTCCTTTCGTGTCCTTGAACTTCAGTCCCCAGAACGACACGAGGCGTTTGAGCTGCACGTTGGCTTTCACCATTCCGTCGTGGTTCACTTCGGTTGGTTTTGTTTTTCCCCAGTTGTAGTCGTAGTTGGCATCGATGGTCGCCAACTGTCCGTCCTGTTTGCTGAGGTTGAGCAGGATTTGCTTCTTTACTTTATCTGCCCCGAGGTAATACTCAATGGTGACGGAGTTGTTGTTGTCATCCTTCACCGTCTCGCTGGTCTTTACCGCAGCCACTACGTTGTTTACGGCGTAGTTGGAGCTTGCGGGATAGAAGAAAGCGATGTCGCCGTTTGGCGACAGCTCGGTTGAGCTTTGGATGGTGCCGTTGAAAGTAGAGGCTTGTGTGTTGCCTTTCTCGGCTTCCACGTTGCTGTAATTTTCCAACGAACCCTCATCGCCGTCGCCGCAATTGAAGGCGAGCATTCGGTCGCCCACTTTCCATTTCGATGTTATCACGTTTTGGTCGTTTAGCGCGAGTACCTTGCGGTGGTTGGTGGTTGCGTCTTCGTTGTTGTTCACTGACACGCACAGCCGGTACACGTGTTGTGCGTTGGCCGTCTTGTCTCCTTGAAAATCGTCTTTATCGCTGCAGGCAGTGATTCCGAGCAGCATCAAGGCTCCGCCGAGAAGCCCTAAAACATATTGTTTTCTCATTTTGTTGTCGGTTTTTGGGATTAGAAACTTAGTTGATTACCACTTGATTCTCTCTTCATCGAAAGAATCGTTCTCCAATTCGATTGGCTTTGCCAACTCGTCATCGCCACCATCTCCGGTGTTGCCTTTGCTACTGCTTACGGCTGCCAACAAGTGTTCTGTCGATACTCTCACCCTGTGGCATTGCGGCCTTAGATAAAATGATTTTGCTGTCATAGATTTTTAATTTTATGATATTAAAATATATTACTGTCCGCTAAACATAGAAATCCTCATTCCAACTCATTGAGACACAATAGTTCGGATGACAGCATGTTAGTGACAAGCCCCCTTATTCATTTTCTGTTACCTCGGGTGGCGATTCAGCCGCTGCTTCAAGCATGAGTTTCATGTCGGCATCCGGCATGTTGAAGAAATTATTCATGTTGAGGTATTCCATAAGTACAATGCGCACCATAGTAGCCA
>NZ_SDIK01000004.1 GCF_008016795.1 Prevotella brunnea | reverse complement strand
TTTAGCGGACAGTAATATTACAAAATGTGTCCCCAACACAGTTTTTGTAATATAATTTCATGGTGCCGGGCAGGTAGAATGTTCGCCATCAAGCGTCTGCCATACACCACCTGAATGCGAATTGAAGATATACGCCATATAGGATTAGAGGGAAAGCACGTCAAGTCTTCCATACCCTTCTACCAAATTAATAAACTATAACGCACCACCACTCACGCCTCGGCATGCCTCATTCGATGGCTCATGCCTCGTTCTATAATGCGGAACAGCCTTATTTTCCGGCTGTTCCGCATTTTTTTTCTTTCAAAGTCGCAATGTCTTAACCCAATCGCTTGAGCTTCACGGTGAAGTGACGCATCAATGGCGCCTCCCATTCTATTGCCACTCCGCGTTTGATCTCCTTGCGCCGGTCGTAAACGTTCTTGAGTGCCGCCGCAATCACATTCATGTGATTATCAGTATAAACACGACGCGGAATACAAAGACGCACAAGGTCGAGTCCTCCAAAGCGGTTTTCGCGCGTTACGGGGTCACGGTCGGCAAGCATGTATCCTATTTCGCAAGCACGTATTCCTGCCTCCAGATATAACTCGCAAGTAAGTGTCTGAGCCGGGAACTCCTCCTTTGGTATGCAATCCAACACCGTGTCAGCATCCACGAAGATGGCATGCCCGCCTGCCGGTCGCTGATAAGGTATGCCGTATTCATCGAGTTTTCCGGCAAGATATGCCACCTGATGAATACGCGTGTGAAGCATGTCGAACTCGGTGTTTTCTTCCAGTCCCACTGCCAAAGCATTCAGGTCGCGACCATTCATTCCGCCGTAAGTGATGTAGCCTTCAAATGGAATGCAGAAGAGTTTCGCTCCCTCAAACCATTCTTTGTTGTTTGTGGCTATGAAGCCACCCATGTTCACGAGCCCATCCTTCTTTGCCGACATGGTCATGCCGTCCACATCCTTATACATCTCAAGCGAGATTTCCTTGATGCTCTTGTCGGCATAACCTTCCTCACGAGTTTTAATGAAGTAGGCATTTTCGGCAAAGCGCGCGGAATCCATTACCACCGGCACACCATATTTGTGGCAGAGCGCAACGGTGTCCTTGATGTTCCTCATGCTCACGGGCTGACCTCCTACCGTGTTGTTAGTTATCGTCAGCACCATGAAGGGCACGTTGCCCTTGTTCTCGGTTAGCACCTTTTCCAATTTCTTCAGACACACATTGCCCTTGAACGGCACTTCGAGCTGAGTGTCTTTTGCTTCATCTACGGTTACGTCGATTGCCGTTGCTTTGCGGCTCTCAATATGTCCTTTTGTCGTATCGAAATGAGCATTGCCGGGTATGATGTTACCCTCTTTCACCAAATAGGAGAAAAGCACATTTTCTGCGGCGCGTCCCTGATGAGTGGGAATGACATACTTCATGCCGAAGATGCGCTTTACCACGCTTTCAAACTTATAGAACGACGTGGCGCCGGCGTAGCTCTCATCGCCCAACATCAGTGCCGACCATTGTCTGTCGGACATGGCACCCGTACCGGAGTCGGTGAGGAGGTCGATATAAACTTGTTCGGATTTCAACTGAAACACGTTGTAGTGTGCTTCCTTGAGCCACTGTTCGCGCTCTTCGCGCGTGCTTTTGTGCATGGGCTCCACCATCTTAATTTTCCACGATTCTGCAAAAGGTAATTCCATAAATCTTAGGTGTTTAGTGTTAATAATAAATATTTTAGTCTGAAAGCAATTGTCCAAATGCTTTTTCACACTGACACAAAGATACGGATAAAAAAAATAATTCGCGCTTTATTTTAGTAAAAAAGTGTTTACTTCGCCCCTTGCCCCACCATCGTTAAGAAAGGGAATGATACTATCGCTCTCCGGTTTCGGAAGGAGGCAGCAATCGGTCGTTCACCATTCTGTACATATACTGATGGATGACTGCTTTCAGCTCTTGCTCCATTCGTGCTTGCCAGGGTACTTTTCCCACGAGATTGTGCCGCATGAGTCGGTCGGAGAGTCTGTACATACCTTTCACCTTCTCACCATCGAATTGCAGGGTACAATCGTTCTTGGTATATTGGTAAACGCCGTTGATATAGTTCAGCGCGTAGGTGTCTTTGGAGGTCGTATGAAACAAGTCGCAACCGAAGGAAAGATAAGGTTTGTTGTAGCCCAAGATACCAAACAAGGTGGGCATGATGTCGATTTGTTGCGCGATGCCGGGACGCATTCCCGGACGTATTTCCCCCGATGGGTCGTAGATGATGAAAGGTGCTGCAAACTCTCCGATTTCGGTTTTGTACTCAGGATGGTTGCTTTGGTTGGTGTGATCGCTTGTCAGGATGAATATCGTGTTCTTAAACCATGGTTGTTTGCGTGCCGAGTCGAAGAATCTGCCAATCGCCATATCGGTATAGCGAATACATTTATGAATGGGCAATGTCCCTTTCGGGAACGTCTTTTCGTATTGTTTCGGCACAACGAACGGATGATGGCTCGAAACGGTGAAGAGAGCGGTCATAAACGGTTGTTTCATCTCTCCCATCTTCGCGCAGAAGTATTGCAGAAAAGGCTCATCCCAGATGCCCCAATTGCCATCGAAGTCGGCATCTCCGCCAAATCGTGGGTCGGCACTGTAGTCCTGTCGTCCGTAATAAGCTTGAAAACCTATTTTGTTGGCAAAAGCTAAAAAACCCATTGAACCGCGATTGGCACCATGGAAGAAAGCCGTTTGATAGCCCCACTTAGACAAATAGCCCGGAATGCCCATATAAGCATTCATGGATGCCGGCGTGAGCACGAAGGGTTCGATGAACATCGGGATGCCACAGAGCACGGAAGGCATACCGTCGATGCTCTTATGTCCGTTGGCGTAGGAATGCTCAAATACACAACTTTGCGCAATGAGCTTATCTACGTTTGGCGTATATCCCTTGTATTTGCCACCTTCTAGCTGCTTGTTGTAGGCTCCGATGTATTCGCGTCCGAAACTCTCGACAATCAAAATGACCACGTTTTTCTTTTTCGCAACGGCATTGGGCAGTGGTTTTTTAATGGGATTGAAGAGTTGTGCCGATGCTTCCGGAGAGGAAAAGTAATCGGGAACGACAAAAACGCTCTTTCCGATGGTGCGTATCAGCGAAAAAGGGGTGTTGAGAACAAGCGCGCAATCAATGGGGCGCGAAACGTATTCGTTGGCGTTATTGATGGTGATGGGACGCACACCACTCTGCAATCCACCTCGGGCACCGCCCACACACAACACGGCGGCAATTAGGAGACAGAGGAAATTGATGCCTGAGAATTGCCACCTCCGGCGAGGTGATGAGAAATGGAAAAGGCTGCTATCGGGCATTCGGTAGCATTTGAAAAGCAGCCACGTAACCACGATGAAGAGAAGCAGAAGATACCAATGTCCCACAAGTTCGGTTCCGATGATGGAAGCGAGGTTATTCTCGTTGCCGAACTCTCGAAAAACGCTGGTGGTGGTGCGCCGGAGGGTAAAGGGAAAGTAAACGGAATCGATGAGATTAAGAGCGAAACAGAATGAGTTCAACACAACAAAGACGGCGCGACAGAACTTATGGTATCCGAGAGCTTCTTTCATCCATAGGGGTAAGAGCATGAGGAGGATGTAGAAAGCGTTGGAGTAAACGATGGCGGAGGTGTCGAACAACAAGCCACCACGCAGCAATGTAGGCAAATCGCTCCAAGAGAAGCCCACGCTGAAGATGCCGTAGTTTTCCAAGAAATAAGCTACGCGCGCCATAAAAAACACAATATACGCCAACAGCAAATTCATAATCATTGCCACTGCCGGCTTTAAGGAAAGAAAAACTATGTTTTTATTGCTCGTTGTTCTCATTTGATACAAGGATATGGTGTCCGAATAAAAAAAGCAAGAAGTCCGGAATTAGATTTCCTGCATATCGTGCAACTTCTTATAATATCCATTCAATCTCATCAGCTCCTCGTGTGTGCCACGTTCTACGATTCTGCCTTCGTGCATTACGCAGATTTCATCAGAGTTTTTGATGGTGGAAAGCCGATGGGCGACAGCGATGGTGGTGCGCGTCTTCATGAGTTTGTATAGCGCGTCCTGAACAAGTCGTTCGCTTTCGGTGTCGAGAGCCGAAGTAGCCTCATCGAGAATGAGTATAGGAGGGTTTTTCAAGATGGCACGCGCAATGCTCACTCGTTGTCGTTGCCCTCCCGACAAACGCCCTCCACGGTCGCCGATACAAGTTTCATAGCCTTTTTCACTTTGGGAAATGAACTCGTGAGCGTTAGCTATCCTTGCTGCTTCGCAGATGTCCGCATCGTCAGCGTTGGCTCCAAACGTTATGTTATTTTTGAATGTGTCGTTGAAAAGGATGGCTTCCTGATTGACATTCCCTATCAGCTTGCGCAAATCGTGCAGTCTGAGGTCTTTCACGTTTATGCCATCGATGAGCACTTCGCCCTCTTGCACGTCATAGTATCTGGGGATGAGGTCGAGCAAAGTGGACTTTCCGCTTCCGCTCTGCCCTACCAAAGCGATGGTTTTACCTTTGGGAATGACGAGGTTAATGTCTTTCAGAATCCAATGACGGTCTATCTTTCCCTCGTTATCCTTCACTCCGTCATAGGCGAAACTAACGTGTCGGAATTCTATTTCGTGCTCAAATCCGGCGATATGCTTCGGTTGCTTTATCTCTTTTATCTCAATCTCTGCTTTCAGAATCTTATCGATTCGCTCCATGGATGCCATACCTTTTGCAATGTTATAGCCTGCTTTCGACACCTCCTTGAGCGGATTTAAGATGCTATAGAGTATGACCATATAGTAAATAAAAGTGGGACCGCTGATAACAGGGTACTCGCCCAAGACGAGGGTGCCGCCAAACCACAACACGATGATTATCATAATGGTACCCAAGAACTCGCTCATCGGGTGTGCCAACTGTTGGCGAATGTTCACTCGCATGATGTCATCGCGATACATGGAATTGATGCGATCGAAACGTTCGTTCATCTTTCCCTCGGCGCAGAATGCCTTGATGATGCGCAATCCGCCCAGTGTCTCTTCCACTTGGCTCATGGTGTCGCTCCAAAGGGCTTGTGCCGTGATGCTGCTTTGTTTGAGTCGTCTGCCCACAAATCCCATAAACCAAGCGAAAACAGGAACGAAGAGAAGGGTGAAGATGGTTAATTGCCACGAAATGACGATAAGCGTAACGAAATAGATTACGATCAAGATGGGATTCTTGAAGAGCATATCAAGCGATGCCATGACAGAATTGTCCACTTCCTGCACGTCTCCGCTCATCCGCGCAATGATATCGCCTTTTCGTTCCTCGCTGAAGAAACTCAACGACAAGGAGGTTATCTTGCGATAGAGATGGTTTCGCAAATCGCGAACCACTCCCGTGCGAATGGGGATGATAGATGCTGACGCAAGAAAATAAGAACCTGTTTTCAGAAGGGTGAGAAATCCCATCGCCAATCCTACGATAAGGAGTGTCGTAGCCGGACCCCAGCTTGTTACGAATATCTGCGTGTAATAATCGGCGTTATTGGAAAGCACGTCTTTCAGTGAGCCTTCGCTCCACGACATGATGTGTGTGGCACCCGTACCGGAATCTACCTTGAAGAGAATTTGCAACAAAGGAATGATGGCTGCAAACGAGAAGATATTTAATATGGCAGATAGGATGTTGAAAAACACCGCTCCCATAAGATAATTCTTATAAGGCGGGATAAATCTGCGCAATACTTGGATAAAATCCTTCATGAAATACAAAGATATAAGTTTCGGAAGAAACTAACAAATTTTTATTTATTTCGTTGTCTTGAATTATGATTTTTTATCCATGATGAGAGCTTACGGAAGTTTTCCTGCGAAAAACGATCCCTTGTCACCTGCCGTTTTCACCTTTCATGGAAAAGCCATTTCTCTCAACAACCGGGCATTTGCAATGCCAAGGATAGATGCCGGACGACTAATCCCCTATCTCGCCCATCAGCGTTGCCGAGCTGGAGCTTGTAATTCTCACCTTGACGGTATCGCCAATGTGCAGGTTTCCGCGTGGCACAATCACTGCCTTGTTCTGCTCCGTGCGTCCCATGAGCTGTTCGCGACTGCGCTTGCTGAAGCGTTCGATGAGCACTTCAAATTCTTTCCCCTCATCCTCTTTGTTGCGTTGAGCCGATATTTCTGTCTGGAGCTTGATGAGGCGGTTCAGGCGGTTCACCTTTTCCTCTTCCGAAACATTGTCGGGCAGATGCTTCGCGGCGTATGTGCCGGGGCGTTCGGAATACTTGAACATGAAAGCGGAGTCGAATCGACACTCGCGCACCAGGGAGAGCGTCTGCTCCATGTCGTCGGGCGTTTCGTCGTGGTAGCCCACGAAGATGTCGGTGGTCAGTCCGCAATCGGGGATAATGCGCCTTATGGCAGCCACTTTCTCCAGATATTCCTCTCGAGTGTATTTGCGATTCATCAGTTTGAGCACCTTGCTACTGCCACTTTGCACCGGGAAATGAATGTGTCGGCAGATGTTCGGCTCCTCTGCCACGGCATGCAGAATATCCTCCGTCATGTCCTCGGGATTGGAAGTGGAGAAGCGCACACGCATATCCGGAACATTTCGCGCCACTTCGCGCAGCAACTCGGCGAAGGAGGTACCCTCATCGGGACGCTTTCCGTTGGGCAGCAACCCGTATGAATTAACATTCTGTCCAAGCAACGTAACCTCCTTGAAACCGCGGTCGTGCAAATCGCGCACCTCGCGCAGGATACTCTCCACGTCGCGCGAGCGTTCGCGTCCGCGTGTGAAAGGAACGATGCAATAATGGCAGAAGTTGTTGCAACCGCGCATGATACTGACAAAGCCCGATACACGATTTCCACCGATGCGTTGCGGAACAATGTCGCGATAAGTCTCCGTGGTGGATAAATCTACATCCATGGCTTTATGACCGTTCTCGCAACGTGCAATCATCTCCGGCAAGTTCAAATAAGCATCCGGACCGCAAACAAGGTTGGCATAATAATTTTCTATCAAGTCCTTGCGCACGCGTTCTGCCATGCAACCCAAGACACCGAGGATGAGGCTCCTACCTTTTTTCTGTTCGGCATGGAGCGTCTCGAGCCGATTGTAAATCTTATTCTCGGCATTCTCGCGGATGGAACATGTATTCAGGAAGATGGCGTCAGCCTCTTCTTCCTTCTCGCAAATCTCATATCCTGCCATTCCCATGATGGAAGCAACCACTTCCGAGTCTGCCACATTCATTTGACAGCCGTAGGTCTCTATAAAGAGTTTCTTCATGAAGCTAAAATATTCCCAAAGTTAAGATGCAAAGGTAAGAATTTGTCGGCACACTCGCAAATCTTTTCACGTTGCGTGAAAAACATTGTCGGCACGATGAACAGAACAGAGCAAAAAGTCAGCAATAAGGGGGGAAAATTAGCACAGAAAAAATCTATTGATAATCAGACACTTACAAATCACATTTCAAAAGCTTAGCTTTTGCGCTTCAATACATGACCTTTTGCATTGCAAAAGCTAAGCTTTTGGAAAGTGAAA
The DNA here is from genome assembly GCF_008016795.1 of Prevotella brunnea. Lineage (GTDB taxonomy): Bacteria > Bacteroidota > Bacteroidia > Bacteroidales > Bacteroidaceae > Prevotella > Prevotella brunnea. Next base: position 10,068 of record NZ_SDIK01000004.1, on the reverse strand, counting down.
GCTAAGCTTTTTATAAATGGAATGAAAATTTTAGAAAACTATTGGGATAAAACGGATAAAATAATGGGGCTGAGATGCTCTTCTGTACTCAATGATATTCAAATGTTTTAGAAGATGGTAAATCGTCTTATAAGAGAGAATTTATCAATGTTACGCGGATTGTTGAATTATTGTTGCATTTTCCTGCCGGTGATGAAAGGCACGAAACGATAGATAAGCCACGTCAGAAAGGCGGTGAAAAGACATACCAAAAGATAGGCTGTCATGACCTGATAATATTCTCCGGAGTAACTCATATTCGCTTTCTGAAGCCCGACTGACACGAGCAGAGGTATTCCTCCGGAAAGGAAATAAAAGACAATGCTGCGACATCCTATCCATTCCATCCAACCAATGCTGTTGAAATATTTGGCAAGATGAACGAGAAAAAGCGTTGCGAACGTCATATCGATGACAAACACATACCAATTGGTCACGGCTATGGGCTTAATGAGTAAATTGATGTTGTTTTCATACTCATATATCTTCATGACCACTACACATAAGAGAAGAAAGGATGTAGAGAATGGGGAGTGGATGGCATTGAAAGCTTGCTCGTGTCGGTGGTAAACATAGCCGAGATAGAGGATGGGGAGTGCCATGCAGGCATTGTCTAATTGCCAATAAAGCGGAAAATGGCACGTGGATAACCAAACGCAACCGGCAAACGACAGGGTGACCATTGGCAACAATATACACCATTTCCCACGACTAATCCACAACAGCAAGGCAAACGCGGTTTCGGCAACCGCCAAGGCTGCTATGAACCATGATGCCTCACCTGTGAGCACGGCAAGGAACGTATTGGCAATGTCGCTACCGTGCGCAAGTGCTTTGGGAACTGCCAAGGTACAAGTGAAAATGAAGTAAGGCATCAGGATGCCACGCCCTATGGAAATGAGTTTGGAACGAAGAGAGAAACCACTGTCCTTGTGAAACAAATAGCCTGATAGAAAGAAGAAAACCACGAGCACATTCGCCACATAGAGGTTGTAGTCGATGATATTGCCGCCCGTATAGTAGATTTCCGTATGGTCCAACAGGATTGCCAACATAGAGAAACCGCGCAGCAGGTCGATCCAAGTCTTTCGTTCATGCATGGCGAGATGGTTCTTTGAATAAGAGAAAAGCAGCCTTGTATTCACGCTTTCTTAACAAGCGGAAAGCCGATGCGCCAAACAGAGAGAGCAACAATATGTAATATAAAAGGTAGAAAAACATGAGTTACCGAATGAAAGGTAAAGGGTGTTTCATCTTATAATGGCTATTTTGCATACTGTTCCGTTGTCGCCGTTTTGATCGGCCGTCTGCACCATGTAAACTCCCGACGCCACTCGCCGTCCTTTCTCATCGTTTCCATCCCATACGAAGCTGCCACCATTGCTGGTTCCCTTTGCCACAAGTGCGCCATTGGAAGTAACAATCTTGATGTCCGCGTTGTTGGTAAGTCCGACTATGGTAATCGGACCGGTATAACCGGGTTTCACAGGGTTGGGATAGGCATAAGTTACGTCCTTACTCATTTTCTCCACCGGTTCGGTTGCATCGCTCATGTAGGAGCACAATCCCTTGTCCGTACCGAAGAACACCTCACCGGTCTTGTCGTTGATGGCAATGCTCTCGATGGTGGCGGAGAGCAACGGACTGTTCGATGGCAGGAAATGATAAATTTGCTGCTTTCCGTCGGCACTAATGAGATAAACGCCATTGTTGCTTGTCCCGAACCATTTGCGACCTCCTCCATCTATCTCCATGCAAGTAATATCAACACCTGCCAACAGATAATCGGCAAGATTGGTACCATCATCGCGTGGCACTTTTATTTGCTCGAAAATCGCCTCATCAGGATGTGCCATTTCCGCTGCTCGGAGCAATAAAGGTCCGGCATTGGTGCCAATCCAAATGTCGTGATTCAAATCTTCTGCCACACATTTCACTGCGGTCAGACCTACAGTGCTTCCGTCCTGATTTACGAAACGTGTATAGGCATTCAAGCCATCGGATGAAGGCTGATAACAAAACAAAGCCGGGGCATCAAAATGTTTATTCACGAACCAAAGCAGATTCCTGCTGTCAAGCAGAGCATTGCTCAAGATGCTCAGCCCCACTCCTTTCCTCATAAGGGCTTCATGTGGGTGAGGAACCATGGTTCCATCGGGAAGAAGCTCAAAGAGTGTTTGCGATTTGGATTGACTGTTCAATATCCACAAACTGCCCTTGTCGTCGAAGCATAATCCCAAAACAAGCAAATAGTTATTGTCCAGTTCTTTGTCCTTGTCCATCGCCGGTCGTAAAGGGCTATTGTCCTTATTGAAGAAAGCTTTTAATTTCCCATTTAGGAACTCATACAAACCGGTTTTGCCACCCGCGAAGACATGTTCCGGATTCTTTGGATCGATGGCAAGGCAGTTGATATCCTGATAGCTGTATCCCGTTATACCGGAAATGTTGTCTTGGAAGATGCTCCACTCTTCATTCTCGTTGAGCACTTGAATGGTTCCCGGATGCGCCAATTCCACCATTCCCGACTCGAAAATCCCACCTGTCGTATAGAGACGGTTGTTCTTGAACTGCATGAAGAAGAAGCGATTGTATTTCGGACCTCCGGGATTGAGTGTTCTTGCCTTTGCCATCAGGTCTGGATCTGCAGCTTTGGTCTGCGGGACGTAATCCCCCACCCTCGTCCAGTTCTTCTTGTCGAGCAGATTGCTGGCCTGTGAGCCTTTGTAGAGCCCGCTTTGGCTGCCGGCAGCATAGATGTTGTCTCCCTCAACATAGGTGTAGTTGACATTGAAGCCAAGGTTATATGTGTCGCTCACTTCGGCATTGGTGACATTGAGTTTGAGAATCCCGAAACCGGTGGAGATGTAACAGAAATTACCGTTCATATAGAGGTCGTTGATGGCTTTGTTCTCGGTCATCGACTTGTTGTAATAATCTGATATATTCGTAATGTTTTCTTTCTCGTCCAATAAGTCGATGTTGCCATTGGCATAGATTATAACGAGCCGTTTGGCAGCATTGTTCCATCCTATAAAGGCGATTTGAGCATCGTTCAGCCCCATCGTCTTGTCGAAAGTGTGTATGCTGTTGTCGCTCTCGTTGTAAGCATAGAGATTGTCGGAAGCCAATACGTAAAGCGTTTTTCCACCTTTCTCCACCCAAGTAATATTGCTATATGCCATGTAGTTCTTCCATGTGGCTACCCCACCGGCTTGAACACGATGGGAAAAGAATGAAAGCAGATAAACAATGGTAAAAAAAAGAAGCCGTTTCGTCATGATTTACTCGATTCGTAATGTACAAAGTACATGAGTTTATAGAAGTTAAACAAAAAAATGCTTGGATTATTGCTTAAAAGTTGTTGTTTTATGATTCTGTGAAGGATACCATAAAGAGATGAAACGATACCACAAATGTGCATTTTCTTGAGCTTATCTATTGTGGCGAGTAATCTGGAATAACCTTTCAGCTCGTTTTTAAAATTGTAAAGTGTGCGGAGCGACTCTTCCGTCTTGGTGATAAACACATCGTTCGGCTCAAAGAAATCGAATAAGACAGGATTGTTGATATGATTTACTTTCAACTGTTTCTTCTGAAAATCCTTTCCCAACAACACATCTTCATATCCATATCCTTTAATGTCGGTGTTATATGGATTCTCTCCTATCAGTTTTTTTCTCACCATGAAGTTTGTACTGGTGTGCTGATAAGGGTGTTTTGCCCTGCTCTCCGCATCTTGCAGCTTCTCGGTTGCACACTCATAGCGATAGCGGAGATTGTTCCCCCATTTCTTTTCATCACCTCCGATTTTCAATCCGCCCACTATGACATCTCCATCGACATCAAGATAATTGCGAATGAAATGCGGATTGTCGAGCGAAAGGTCTCCATCAATGAAGAGCAGCCAATCTTTTGTGGCTTGTGAAACCAAAAAATTGCGGATGGAAGATCGTCCGATGTTCCGCTCTCTTATGATGTAGCAAACTCCTTTCAGTCTTTCTATCCGCAAATTGTGCTCTGTATAGCTCGCGATGGTGGAACCATCGTCAGCCACTATAATCTCAAAGTCGGCCTGTTCTTCCACACATTGTCGTTGCAACTCCGTAACCAATCTCTCACAGTGGCAGTTATAAGTTGGTAAAAGTATGGAAACAGACTTTTGCATGATGAGAAATCTATTTCTTTAAGTATTCCGCCAACTGCTTCACGGCGCGCGAACGATGTGATATCTTGTTTTTGATTGTCTCTCCCAACTCCGCAAAACTCTTATCGTAACCGTCGGGAATGAATATCGGGTCGTAACCGAATCCCTCACATCCCTGCTTTTCTGTGGCAATTCTTCCTTCCACTCTCCCCTCGAAAAGATGTTCCTCGTCATTAATGAACAGGGAAATCACCGTGCGGAAACAAGCCTTTCGATTGGGATTTCCATCCAATTTATCCAACAATTTTCTCATGTTGGCTTCACTGTCATGGTCAGTTCCTTCAGCATAGCGCGCAGAATGCACACCGGGTTCTCCACCCAATGCCTCAACTTCCAATCCGGTATCGTCGGCAAAGCAGTTTAAATGATATTTGTCATGGATGAAACGCGACTTAATGCTCGCGTTCCCTTCCAACGTATCAGCCGTTTCGGGAATGTCCGCATGACAACCAATGTCCGCAAGCGAAACTATCCGGAACTCATTGCCCAAAATTTCTTTTATCTCCTTGAGCTTATGATTATTGTTGGTGGCAAAAACTATTTTCATTGTTTGATATTTTAACTTAACATCAGGTATCGTGGAAGGAATGAGCCATCATGATTCCACTTCTGTAACATCCTGTTGATTATTCCTGTTGTTCGGCATAGGCATCGTCTTGCATGATGTGCGCCAATGATTTCCGGGCTTTCTTCGTGTTCACTTTCAATCTGTCGAAGCCTTCACCATAAACACCGATGACTGATGTCTGACTAATGAACGCGGAAGGATCGATAAACTTAACGATACGGAAGATGGATTGGCTCTCGTTGCGTTTCGCCATCAGGCAAATTACTTTAATGTCCTTGCCCGTGTACCAACCTTGTCCGTTTAGGATGGTGATGCCACGGTCGCGTTCTTTCATGATAGCATCGGCTATCTCTTCGTATTTCTTTGAGAAAATGAGGAATTGAACTGACTGGCGACGAAGGTTCATGACGTGGTCGAGCATGAAACACTCTATGAACATGGTGCAAAGTCCGAACACCACTTTATGAAATCGTTCCACGTAAGTACCAAATTGCGGAAAGAGCATACAAGTGCCGATGATACAAATATCCACCGCCATGAGTACCTGACCCAACGAAATGTCCTTATACTTATTCACACAAGCCGCGATAATATCCGTTCCGCCCATACTGCCGTTGTTAAGGAACACTGTTGCCATACCTACGCCGGTAATGCAACAGCCTACAATGAGCGACATAAACTCCTGCCCTTCGCCCAAAACCTTAATGAAATTTCCTTTAGCATCGACAGGCATAAGGTCTTGAGCCACTTTCAACAGGAAGTACAGGGCGAAAATGGCATAGATAGTCTTCATCATGAACTTCCAACCGAGAATCTTCAACGCAGCTGCCAACAAGATGATATTGACAATCATGTAAGTGTTCTCAATCTTGAAACCGGTGGCATAAAAGATAATGGCTGAAAAACCGGTCAATCCACCCGTAACAATCTCATAGGGCATGAGAAACACCGTGAATGCAGAAGCGTATAATATCAATCCAACTGTAATGAGGATATAATCTTTCGCCTCACTCCTAATCATTTTCTGATCTATTGTCATAGTTCTTTTATTGAGTTTTTATGGTTTCCGGTTTCTTGTTTGTACAGGAAACTCGGAAACTTTTTTTTATTAGCTTTATTTACAAACAATGTTTACTATCTTCTTTGGTACCACGATCACTTTGACTATGGTTTTACCCGCAATGTATTTTTGACTTCTCTCATCATTCACGGCAGCTTTTTCAATCGCTTCTTTATCGGTATCGGCCGGGAAAGTCATCTGAAAACGAGCTTTACCATTGAAAGAAACAGTGAGCTGCACTTCGCTTTCGGCTAAATAAGCCTCGTTGCATACAGGCCATTTCGCATCGCAAACACTGCCCTTCTCACCTATCTTTTCCCATAACTCTTCGGCGATGTGAGGTGCGAACGGAGCGATGAGGATGAGCAAGCTACGAAGCAAAGCACGATTGTCGCACTTCTGTTGTCCAAGTTCGTTCACGCAAATCATGAATGCTGAAATGGCAGTATTATAAGAGAATAGTTCTATATCGCCACTCACTTTCTTTATCAGTTTATGAACGCTTTTCAAAGATTCTTTTGAGGCTTCATCATTGGAAAGTTCTTGTTGATAAAGTTTCCAAAATTTCTTCAAGAAACGATGACAACCATCTATACCATTGGTATCCCAAGGTTTGCTGGCTTCGACAGGACCTAAGAACATTTCGTACAGACGCAGTGTGTCAGCTCCATATTGCTCAATGATAACATCGGGATTGACAACATTGAACATCGATTTCGACATCTTTTCCACAGCCCATCCGCAAACGTATTTATCGGTTTTGAGGATGAATTCCGCATGTTTGTATTCCGGACGCCAAGCCTTAAATGCCTCGATATCCAACACATCGCCATGCACAAGGTTCACATCTACATGTATAGGAGTGGTTTCATATTGATTTTTCAGTCCGCGACTTACAAACACGGGGGCTTTGGAATGATCGTCGTTGTTGATACGATAAACGAAATTCGAGCGACCTTGGATCATTCCTTGATTCACAAGTTTTTCAAATGGCTCTTCCTTGCAGCTGTATCCATAATCATACAGAAACTTATTCCAGAACCTACTGTAAATCAAATGTCCGGTGGCATGTTCCGTTCCGCCTACATAGAGATCGACATTCTGCCAATATTCATCGGCATTTTTCCCAACGAGAGCTTCCTCATTGTGTGGATCCATATAGCGCAGATAATAAGCTGAACTGCCGGCGAAACCCGGCATGGTGTTCAATTCAAGTGGGAAAACGCTTTTGTTATCAATACAGTTCTTATCCGTGAGTTGTTTGTTTGTTTCGTCCCATGCCCATACCTTGGCACGTCCCAATGGTGGCTCACCGGTTTCGGTGGGTTTGAATTGGTCAATTTCGGGCAATTCCAATGGCAGACATTCCTCCGGTATCATGTAGGGCATTCCTTCTTTATAATAAACCGGGAAAGGTTCGCCCCAGTAACGCTGACGAGAGAAGATGGCATCGCGCAAGCGGTAGTTCACTTTTACGCGACCAATTCCTTTGTCGGTAACGTATTTTTTTGTTGCAGCAATTGCCTCTTTCACACTCAATCCATTGAGTGAGAAGCATCCTTCGGTCTCCTTTACAGGACTGTTTATCACCGTTCCCTCCTTTGCATCGAAGCTCTCTTCCGACACATCGGCACCTTCTATCAATGGAATGATGGGAAGATTGAAATGCTTCGCAAAAGCATAGTCGCGACTGTCGTGAGCCGGAACAGCCATGATGGCACCCGTTCCATAACCCGAAAGCACGTATTCGGAAATCCAAATCGGCAACTTTTCGCCCGTGAACGGATTAATACCGTAAGAACCGGTGAACACCCCCGTAACCTTTCTGTCGCTCATTCGGTCGAGTTCGGTGCGTTTCTTCACATAAGCCAAATATTCTTCCACCTCTTTTTTTCGGTCGATTGCCGTCAGTTTCCCCACAAGTTCACTCTCCGGAGCCAACACCATAAACGTTACACCGAACATGGTATCTGCCCGGGTGGTAAAGATGGTGAAATGACCTTCCTCCATCTCACTCTCCGTTCCATTTTTTATAGGTAGTGGAGTGAGGCTCTTAAATTCCACTTCTGTACCTTCTGAACGTCCAATCCAGTTGCGTTGTGTTTCCTTCATCGAGTCGGACCATTGTACTTTATCAAGACCATCGAGCAAACGTTGCGCATATGCCGACACGCGCAAACACCATTGTTTCATTTTTTTCTGAACAACCGGGAAACCACCACGCTCGCTCACACCATTGACAACTTCATCGTTAGCCAACACTGTTCCCAAGCCGGGACACCAGTTCACCATCGTCTCTCCCAAATAAGCGATACGATAGTTCATCAAAATCTGCTGCTGCTCTTTCTCGTTCATGCTCAACCAGTCGCGAGCCGAGAACATTTTTTCTTCGCCTTGTGCCACATTGAGATTCAGCGTACCTTCCTCTTCAAAATGCCTGATGAGTTCAGCGATGGGGACAGCCTTCTGTTTACAATTGTCGTAACACGAATTGAACATTTTTTGGAAAGCCCATTGTGTCCAACGATAATACTTCGGATCGCAGGTGCGCACCTCCCTGTCCCAATCGAAGCAGAAACCTATCTTGTTCAATTGTTCACGGTAACGTGCTATGTTCTTTTCCGTTGTGATGGCAGGATGTTGTCCCGTCTGAATGGCATATTGCTCCGCCGGCAATCCGTAAGCATCGTAGCCCATCGGGTTCAACACGTTAAATCCTTTCAGTCGCTTGTAGCGTGCATAGATGTCGCTGGCGATATAGCCAAGGGGATGCCCCACGTGCAAACCGGCACCGGAAGGATAAGGAAACATATTGAGCACATAGTACTTCGTCTTGTCTTTATTCTCTGCTACCTTATAGGTTTTTTGCTCAACCCATCTTTCCTGCCATTTCTTTTCTATTTCCGTGAAGTTATATTCCATTCTTTATAACGTTGTTTTATTTTTGTCTAAGAAAAACAAATCTGCCTTGCTTCTTCTCTGTTTACATAGATTTAATAAAGGATATTCAGATGATTTTGCAGCGAATGCCAACATAATCCGTAACGCACTTCTATCCAAAGTGCAAAATTACAAAATTAAAAATCGATTGCAAGGGTTATTTGAAATATTTTTAATTCTTCCTTTAGTGCACGTCAAATCTCAACGATGATTTGCCCACACCAACAAGGATGCAAGTCACTGATGGATTACAATTGAAATAAGGAGTCAGGATTGGACAATCTTTTATGTATCCAATGAAACTCTGAGCAAGTTGCATTACCACAAGAACGAAAGCAACTGCGACAAAAAAATGAAAAAAAAATCAGATAACCACAGCAGTACCTGAACAACTTACCATGAGCATGGAATTGCCTTGTCCGATGGTTTCGTAATCAATGTCTATGCCCACTATCGCGTTGGCACCCATGGATTGAGCTCTATCCATCATTTCTCTTATGGAAGTGTCTTTGGCTTGTCGCAGCACTTTCTCGTAAGAATTGCTTCTGCCACCGATAATATCGCGAATGCCTGCGAGGAAATCTTTTATAAAGTTGGCACCTATAATGGTTTCTCCTGTTACTAATCCTTTGTATTCCAAGATGGTACGTCCTTCTATGGATGGAGTGGTGGTAATAATCATGATAGAAAATATTTAATTGTTATTGATTCATCGGAAAAATCTAATTCTCCGAAGTCTTTTTATCTAACGAAAAAACTAACGCAATATTTTAGTTAAAATCACTTTTTTTCTTATTCAAATTATTCGATTTTTATGAAGTTTATCATGCCTCGGAAGAGATTATATAAAAATATTTTTGTTGAATGATTATTTCGAAATAAATATAATATAATCTGTTTTATATCATATTACAGTCTATATTATAAACTATAATATTTCAATGCCAACGAAATGATGTTCAATGGGATTGTATTGAGATGGGATTATCCACTTGATTAGTTGATGATCAGGAGGGATGTATCAAGAAGAAAATCAATCTCTATTTTCAAGATACCGTCAATGTATCATCTGTATCTCAACATCTTCAGAAAAAAAAATATAAAAAGAGCGGCGATAAGTAAGCTATCGGGTTTGCAAAACATTAAATAGTGTCCTAAAAATTTTCATTCCATCTATACAAAGCTTAGCTTTCACTTTCTAAAAGCTTAGCTTTTGCATTGCAAAAGGTCATGTTTTGTCTTTTCCTGAATTCA
>NZ_SDIK01000046.1 GCF_008016795.1 Prevotella brunnea | reverse complement strand
GTGAATTCAGGAAAAGACAAACTCTCACCTTTTGCTCTCCAAAAGCTTACCTTTTGCAGGACAAAAGGTAAGCTTTTGACACGCAAAAGGCAAGCTTTTAAAAGCACCTCGCTAAGACCTTGAACATCTGATAGTTACAAACAGGTATAAAACGGTGATTAATCAAGCACGTTATCCTGTTTTGAAGGGCTGAAACCAACTCCATTCAGAACCATAAAATTTTACAGGAAAAAGGCTCATAGCCGAATCGCCACGAGCCCGATTAAATCCACAGTGTTGTAAACTCAAAAGAAGTTCTGCACTTACTTTCCGGATTTGAGCAAATATTCGGCTATCTGAACTGCGTTCAGTGCCGCACCTTTCCTTATTTGGTCGCCCGTAAGCCAAAGCGTGATGCCGTTTTCCGCTGCCAAGTCCTTGCGCACGCGCCCCACATAGACATCGTCTTTGCCTGCGCTTTCGAGTGGCATGGGATAGACGTAATGTTGTGGGTCATCCACAAGAGTTACGCCGGGAGCTGCTTCAAGAACCTTGCGAACCGCTTCCACTTCCAAAGGAGCTTCGGTTTCCAACCAAACGGCTTCCGAATGACTGCGAAGAGAGGAAACGCGAACGCATGTGGCTGCCGTGCGTACATCCGAATGCATGATTTTTTGTGTTTCGTAATACATCTTCATCTCTTCCTTCGTATAGTCGGTATCGGTCATCTTGTCAATTTGCGGAATGACGTTGTAAGCCAACTGATGTGGGAATTTTTCCACAGTCTTCACCTTTCCGTCCTCCACCAATTCCTTATATTGCTGTTGCAGTTCGCTCATGGCAGCCGCACCCGCTCCGGAAGCACTCTGATAGCTGCTCACGCGCACTTTTCTGATGTGGCTGAGTCGCTCGATGGGATTCAGCGCCACTACCATCATGATGGTGGTACAGTTGGGGTTGGCAATGATGCCGCGTGGATGGTTCAAAGCATCCTCCGCGTTAATCTCCGGTACCACCAATGGCACATCGGCATCCATGCGAAACTGGCTGGAATTATCGATCATCACCGCACCATACTTGGTTATGGTTTCTGCAAACTCCGCCGATGTGCTGCCGCCGGCACTGGTGAAAGCTATGTTCACATCCTTAAAGTCATCGTTGTGGCGAAGTTCTTTCACCTCGTATTCCTTACCCCTGAATGTGTATTTGCGACCTGCCGAACGTTTTGAGCCAAAAAGCACAATATCGTCGAGCGGAAAATTTCTCTCTTCCAAGATGCCGAGAAGCTCCTGCCCCACAGCTCCACTGGCTCCAACAATTGCTACTTTCATTATCCTTATCCTTTTATTAAAAACTTTTCTTTTGCAAAAATACAAAATTCCATCAACTATCAATCCTCAACCCGCATCTTTTTACTATCTTTGCAAATAATTATCAACAATAAAGATGTTCGGTATCAGCCAATACTTCCCCATCACCGACCCGACACTGATTTTCTTCATGGTGCTTTTGGTGATTCTTCTCTCGCCCATCATCATGGGCAGATTGCGCATTCCGCATATCATCGGCATGGTGCTGGCAGGCGTGCTAATAGGGGAATATGGACTGGACATTTTGACGCGCGACGCCTCGTTCGAGCTATTCGGCAGCGTGGGATTGTATTACATCATGTTCCTCGCCGGACTGGAAATGGACATGGAGGGATTAAAGAAGAACAAGGGGCGCATTTCCATCTTCGGAGTGCTCACGTTCTTCATTCCGTTTGTGCTCACTTTCCTGATGGGGATTTATCTGTTGAGGTATTCCGTCGTTTCGTCGTTGCTGCTGGGTTGCATCATGTCGTCGAGCACATTGGTGGCTTACCCCATTGTGGGCAGATACGGTTTGACGCAACACGAGAGTTCCACGCTGAGCGTGGGAGCCACGATGGTCTCTCTTCTATTGGCACTATCGAGCATGGCAATCATCGTTAATTCCGTCAAAGGAGCAAGTAGTGCGGCACTGTGGATGTGGCTCGTGCTGAAATTCGCACTGTACATTTCGGGGTTAATTTGGGGCATTCCGCGACTGACCAGATGGTTTCTGCGTCGCTATTCCGATGGCGTCATGCAGTTCATCTTCGTCCTCGCGGTCATGTTCTTCTCGGCGGCATTGTCGGCTGCCATCGGATTGGAAGGTATCTTTGGGGCTTTCTTCTCGGGACTGATTCTCAATCGGTTCATTCCGCGATTCTCCCCATTGATGAATCACATAGAGTTTACGGGCAACGCACTGTTCATCCCCTACTTCCTCATTGGAGTGGGCATGCTCATCAACGTGCGACTGCTCTTCACCGGCACCCACATCCTATGGGTGGTGCTGTGTATCGTGTTCTTCGGAACGGTGGGAAAGGCATTGGCAGCTTATCTCGCCGGACTGCTTTTCCGACTGCCGAAGGCAGTTTCCGACATGCTTTTCGGTCTGACCAGTGCGCATGCTGCAGGAGCTATTGCCATGGTGATGGTGGGGCGAAAATTGGAAATTGCACCGGGACAATTCCTTTTCAACGATGAGGTGCTCAACGGCATCGTCATCATGATACTTTTTACTTGCGTCATCTCTACCATGGTAACTGAAAACGCCGCCCGACGCCTGCGCCTCATGAGGAAAGAAGAACCGGAGATGGTGAAGACAGACAATGACGAGAAAATCTTAGTACCCGTGAAGTACCAGGAATTTGCCGATGACCTGCTCTCGCTTGCCATGATGATACGCAACCCAAAACTGAAACGCGAGATAGTTACACTCAACGTGGTATATGACGATGTGAACCTCGCGAAAAACCGCGAGGAGGGACAAGAATTGTTAAATCATCTGCGAAAAGAGGCAAGCGCGGCGAACGTGCCATTGGAAACACAGGTGCGCATAGCCGCCAACATTGCCAATGGCATCAAACACGCTTTCAAGGAATTCCAAGCATCGGAAATCGTAATGGGACTACATGCCCGACAAGAAATAACAAAAAGTTTTTGGGGACAATTCACCCAAAGTCTCTACAACGGACTGAGCCGACAAATCATCATCTCGCGCATCATGCAACCACTGAACACCATTCGGCGCATCCATGTGGCAGTACCCTCGCGCGCAGAGTTTGAACCGGGTTTCTACCGCTGGTTGGAAAGACTCTCGCGGCTCGCAGCCAACACCGAGTGCCGAATAGTGTTCCATGCCCGACGCGACACACTGCAACTCATCAGTGGCTACGTGTGCAATCGCCATCAGGGGGTGAGGGCAGAATATGCAGAGATGGAGCATTGGAACGAATTACCAAAGCTCGCCACGAAGGTGAACCAAGACCATCTGCTTGCCATCATTACCGCGCGAAAAGGAACCATCTCCTACAAAACGGCAATGGAACGTTTGCCGGATGAAATCAACCGATTCTTCAAGCAAAGAACCATCATGATTGTTTTTCCGGATCAGTATGGCAACCGCATGGAAGGAATGACGTTCGCACAGCCTCAACACACGGAGGAACAGAGCGCATATAACATCTTCCGGAAATGGATTGGAAAGAAAATAAGAAGATTATGATAGATATACAAGGAATTACAAAGAGCTTTGGGGCACTGAAAGTGCTGAAAGGCATCGACTTGCACATTGACAAAGGTGAGGTGGTGAGCATCGTCGGACCTTCGGGCGCGGGAAAGACTACGCTGCTACAAATCATTGGTTCACTCGACAAACCGGACTCCGGGAAAGTAATCGTGGATGGAATAGAGACGAATCGTCTGTCTGCCAACAAACTGAGCGAGTTCAGAAACCGGCATTTGGGCTTTGTCTTTCAGTTCCATCAGCTGCTACCTGAGTTTACAGCCGTTGAGAATATCATGATTCCGGCTTACATTGCCGGGACAAAAACCAAAGAGGCACGATCGAGAGCAGAGGAGTTGCTGGAGTTCATGGGACTCACCAACCGTGCCACCCACAAGCCCAACGAATTGTCAGGTGGAGAGAAACAACGCGTGGCAGTGGCGAGGGCTTTGATGAACAATCCGGCAGTCATCTTGGCTGACGAGCCATCGGGCAGTTTGGACTCAAAGAACAAGGAAGAGCTGCACCGACTCTTCTTCGAACTACGCGATAAGTTCGGACAGACGTTCGTTATCGTTACGCATGATGAGACTTTGGCACAGCTGACCGACAGAACCATCCATCTTAAAGACGGCTTAATCCTTGACAAGGAAGTGGTAACGATGGAATAAACCCCAAAAGGGAAACAATCCACTCACCTTGCATGGTAATCGAAAAAACAATAAAGAAATGTCGAAAAAAAATGAAATAAAAATAGGTGCGTACAACACGCTGACCGTAATAAAGACAGCCCTGCGCGAAGGCAATGGAGAGGCTTTCGGACTCTACCTTGACGGCGGACGCGAGGGAGAGATACTCATGCCACAGAAGTATGTTCCCGAGGGGACAGCCATTGGCGATGAGTTGCACGTATTCGTCTATCTCGACCACGAGGAACGCCCCATCGCCACCACGGAGAAACCTTTGGTGACAGTGGGCGACTTTGCCTTTTTGGAATGTTCATGGGTAAACGAGTATGGAGCTTTCCTGAATTGGGGCGTTACGAAAGATCTCTTCTGCCCGTTCCGTGAACAGAAAATGCGCATGGAGGCAGGAAGTTCTTACATCGTTCACATCCATATTGATGAGGACACCTACCGACTTGTGGCTTCGGCAAAGGTGGAACATTACTTCGAGAAAGAAGTGCCCCACTATCTCCCCGGACAGGAAGTAGAACTGCTCATCTGGCAGAAAACCGACTTAGGATTTAAAGTAATCGTGGATAACAAGTATCCTGGACTTATCTACGAAAATCAGGTATTCAGAAAGGTTCACACCGGCGACAAGATAAAGGGCTACATTGCCACCGTTCGCTCAGACGGAAAGATAGACTGCACACTCCAGCCGATGGGGCAGAAATACGCGGAGGATTTCGCAGAGGTGCTCTTGCGATACCTGAAAGAACACAACGGACAATGCGACCTTGGAGACAAGAGCGAGGCAGAAGACATCAAACGTCGATTCCAAGTGTCGAAGAAAGTGTACAAGAAGGCGATTGGCGACCTGTACAAACGCCGACTCATCAGTGTGAAACCATTGGCAATAAAACTGGTGGACAAATAATCGCCATGCAGAACCAATTTTCCAGAACAGAACTATTATTAGGCTCTGCGGCAATGCAGACACTACGCAACAGCCATGTCATCGTTTTTGGAGTGGGGGGTGTCGGTGGTTACGTGTCGGAGGTATTGGCGCGCAGCGGAGTGGGAAATATCGACATCGTGGACGATGACTTTGTGGCACTCTCCAACATCAACCGGCAAATCATTGCCACACATTCTTCCATGGGAAAAGCCAAAGTGGATGTGGCTGAGAAACGCATCAAGGACATCTTTCCGGAATGTAACGTCCGCAAATTTCAAACTTTTTACCTTCCGGAGACAGCCGAACAATTCGACTTTTCCTCTTACGACTACGTGGTGGACTGCATCGACACAGTAGTTGCAAAGCTCGACCTCATCACTCGTTGCCATCAACTGAACATTCCGATGATTAGTTCCATGGGAGCTGCCTTTAAGCTCGATGCCACGCAGTTTCGTGTTACCGATCTTTTCAAGACCATCAACGACCCCATTGCCAAAGTACTGCGCAAGAAACTGCGTAAAACCAACATACGCAACGTGAAAGTGGTGTATAGTCCGGAGGAACCTCTGCCAAGCGTCGGGGCAGAACAGGCGGAAGATAACACCGAAGAACCCACAGGAATAGCCCACAAAAAGCGCGCCACACCGGCCTCCAACGCGTGGGTTCCTGCCGCAGCCGGTCTGATTGTGGGTGGCGAGGTGGTAAAAGACCTTTGTATCAAGGCAAACACCTTGCGCACCAATTCGCAAAGATAGGCATCAATATCACTTGATGGTGATGCGCCAATATGCATTGAGGGTGCAAGTTCCGATTCGACTTGCACCCTCAATGATTACACATGGCAACAGGGGCTTCGTTATTGCGCCATCGCGGCTTTGATGCTCTCCACGATATAACGCACATCATCATCCGTAACATACGGACCTGCCGGCAAGCAGAAGCCCACCTTGAAGAGCGATTCTTCAATGCCATTCGTATAGACAGGCGCTTTCGCATAGACCGGTTGTTTGTGCATCGGCTTCCAAAGCGGACGGCACTCCACCTTCTTATCAAGCATGAACACGCGCAGAGCCTCGATATTCGCATTGGGTTGGCAGTCGGTAGTAGCAGTATCAACGGCATGAATAACGCCGGCAGCTCCGCCTACGGCCGTCCTCACCACTTCACGATAAGCATTCTCCTGACCCTTAATCTTCACGTCCGCATCCATCGTTGCAGCACAAAGCCAGAAATTCGCATCATAACGCGAATCGGCAGGTTGCTTGTGCATCCTTACACCCGGAACGTCTTTAAGCAGTTTCTCATAGAGAGTCTGTACATGCTTGTGGTGAACAATATGATTGTTCACCACCTTCATCTGTCCGCGTCCGATACCGGCGCAGACATTTGACAACCGATAATTATATCCTATGGCGGTGTGCTGATAATATGGGTAGGCATCGCGAGCCTGCGTGGCATACCACATCACCTCATCGGCATCTTCGGCATCGCGACAAATCAAGGCACCGCCTCCCGAAGTGGTAATCATCTTGTTACCATTGAATGACAACACGCCATACTTTCCGAAAGTGCCTAACACCTGTCCGTCGAAGCGAGAGCCTAACCCCTCGGCGGCATCCTCCACCACAGGAATGCCATACTTATCGGCAATCGTCATAATCTCGTCTATTCTGTAGGGCATACCGTAGAGCGCGACCGGCACAATGGCTTTCGGATAACGCCCCGTCTTTTCTTTTCTGTCGATGATGGCTTTCTCCAACAGTTGCGGATCCATGTTCCATGTCTCACTCTCCGATCCCACAAACACCGGCGTAGCCCCGAGATAGGTAATCGGATGCGAAGAGGCACAGAACGTAAACGACTGCACCAACACTTCGTCGCCCGGTTTCACGCCACAGCCTATCAATGCCAAATGCACGGCCGCCGTACCGGCAGAAAGGCACACCACTCTTCGGTCGAGCCTTTCTTCACCATTTCCTTTCTCGTTCACGAACGCCTCCAAGTCTTTCTCGAAAGCATTTACATTAGGTCCCATCGGCACCACCCAATTGGTGTCAAAAGCCTCTTTTACATATTTCTGTTCCCATCCCTCCTCACTCATGTGAGCCAGACAGAGATATATCATTTTCCGTTCGTCTGACATAATTTGTTTACTAAATTACTTTCCGTAATGATTACAATATTATAACAAAGAGTAGCTATCTGACAATAACTCCTTCTTCCGAGTGATTACTACATCATCATACATCAGCATAATAATATCCTCATCGTATTCACCTATGATCGATTTGTTTTCAATGCCATGAATATTGTTAAGAATAAGTTTTATGAAATCAACGCCAGCACCATAAGCATGTAAATAAGCACCACCGAAGCGTGGATTTATTTCAGAAAGATAATATTTACCATCTTTAATAAAGAAATCCATATCACAAGGACCATTTAATTCCAAAACAGAACAAACTTGTTTGATAAAATCAAAGAGTTTCTGATCCCTGAAAGATATGGTTTTGCTTGCGCCTCCTATTCTACTTTCAATTTTCTTTTTACAGAACACAGAAACAGCCTTATGGCTTATACAATCAATATAAACATCAGCATCGCAATCTCCTTCGGTCATAAGCTCTTGAACGATATATCTAAAGTTTCCATCACGAAATTTCTTTTCTGCGGTCTCTAAGTCCTCAACCACACCAATCCCTATGCTTCCACTTCCAGATATTGGCTTCATGAATACCGGAAACGAGATTTCTCCTTTTTCAAGACCCTCTTTTAATCCTTCAATTGAATCATAAGTAAGCACCGTTCTTATACCCTTGGAACGAAGATATTTAAACATTTCGTACTTGTTAAAACACAAATGTGCAGTCCAATCTGCAGGACAAAGGGGCAAAATCCCTTTTTTGAGCAATTCTTTACGATGTGAAGACAAAATTTCAATTTCAGGATCTATAAGTGTGGTTATCGCCTTCACATTATTCTTCTCACAAATACTTAATATAGTGCTGAAATAATTAGGGTCATCAATACTTGGAACCAAATAAGTTTCATCAGCATGGAAGAGAGCTGGCGCAACCGGACTTAAATCGACTGCTATAATTTTACCACAACCATTCATGGATTTTCTAAAATCCATTAACAATTTGGCACGACGCCCTACACTACAAAATAAAATATTATCCATAAATATATAGGATTATTGGTTTTTTATTAGTCTTAATTTGTCCCATCAAAGCTATCCATCGTAGCCGATTTACCGGTAGTCGTATTGACACCCTCACGAAACAACACCTTTTTGATCGTTATAAATATTACCTTGAGATCTGTTAATAAAGAACAATGATCAACATACCACACATCGAGTTTAAACTTCTCTGTCCATGAAATTGAATTCCTTCCGTGACACTGTGCCCAACCGGAAATTCCGGGACGAACCTCATGACGTCTCATCTGTTGCTTACTATATAATGGGAGATATTTTACGAGTAATGGTCGTGGACCTATCAAAGCCATATCGCCTATCAAAACATTAATAAGCTGTGGCAATTCATCTATTGAAGTTGATCTTACGAACATACCAACTTTTGTTAAACGTTTGGCATCTGGCAACAATTCTCCGCTTTCATCTCTTTCATCTGTCATCGTCTTGAACTTAATCACCTTGAATATCTTCTCATTCTTCCCCGGTCGTTCTTGAAGAAAGAAAGCACCGGCACCTTTATTAGCGAAATGCAGCCAAATGGTTACTATCAAAAGCACCGGACTAAGCACGATTAACGCCACCAAAGAAATCCAAAAGTCGAAGAAGCGTTTAAAGAAATGTTTGTACATAGAAAATTTTATCAAATATAAGGGTTATGCAAGATGCTTCAAGATGGTATTATAAGTATGATCAACGGTATAATTATCGAGATAAAAGCGATAGGCATTATCGCCCATTTCACTTAAATCGGCTCGCAACAGCTCATCGACAGCACACGTAAACGCATTGACATCGTTGCTTTCACAAAACATGCCATAACCATTCTTAACAGCCAACTTTCCCATGTCGCAATTCGGGTCCGTACAAGCAAGAATGGGTTTACGTTCCATGAGATAAGGTAGCAACCGACTCGGATAATTTGGAATGGTGAAACGATGGTCTAAGAATATCATACCGATGTCGCACGAATCCACCAACCTGTCATAATCCGCTTTGGGCAGCCTTTTGAAGAGGCTGACAGCTTCGGGTTTATTCGCATTATACCATGTCTCAAGCAACGGATAATCATAACCGTTCCCAACTATCAAGAAGTGGCAATCCTTACGATGCTTGTTCGCTTCCATGCATTCTATCAAGAAAGGAATGCCTTGCGGTTTACCCATATTCCCTCCGTAAATGAATATGGGCTTGTCGATTGGTAAATCATATTTAGCCCTGACGGAACGCTTCACCTCTTCTCGCTGAGGGACACTTTCTTTAGAGGTCAGGGGAGCAGAGGGGATGTCATAGGAATTCGGACAAATCTCCACCTTCATGGCATCAACTTCCGGATTGTGTTTAAGCACATATGCGACGTTAGCCGGACTCATGCAGCCTATCCAATCGGAAATGCGATAAAATTCCTTTTCTTTTTCACGGAAGAAGCGATAGAGCAAGCCCCTCAATCCGGTCTTTCGCAACATGCCCAAATCTACCGCATTCTGCGGAAAGATGTCTTTCAACATCAGATAGGTCATTGCCGCGGGGTTATGTCTCTTCGCCCACCTAACAACCTTGGTTAAGGTAATGGGAGGAGTGGAATAGAGAATAAGGTCGAATTTCACATGACCGAAGAACTTCTTCAACGCTCTCTTAAACTGACGTTCCAAGAGCACCTGTCCAAGTCCTTTTTCAAGCACATTGGTCTTCTGCACATTCAAGGTTTTTACGCCCAGCGCGTGGTAAAGCCCTTCTTCATTCAGTGTGGTTCCCAATCCCGTTCTTCTCTCGTTGGGATAAATCACATAGACCTGATGATTGTCTTTCATAAATCTACGCAACAAATCCGTATATATCCCTCTGACATTCACATCCCGAAAACCGGAACCCATTGTTAGAAACAGTATGTTCATTTATTTAAGTCTAAGCCAAACACAAAAAATATCCACATAGACGTGCTACCATCAATCTGTTATGGATTTATACCTTTTCAAATGACTCCACGTCAAAGTAACAAATGTCATCAATAAATCATCATTATATATCATCTTATGCTTCCAACGATTGTTCCACCAACGATTGAACTTGAACAGAAGAATGGGAAACATACCCTTTTCGGGCTTCTTTTTGTCAAATTCCGGATGAAAAATATCCATGAGAATTCTTTGCTCGATATTTTCTCTCCTCTCAATAGTCGGAAACGATTCTTCCGAAAATCCCAAATGGTTCACACAAATTGCATTAATCCGATTGAAGAATTTATACAAGCCTATTTCCTTTAAGAAGTTTATTGTTGAAAGCCAATCCACTTCGGCATGGTGGGCACGCATGAAAAATCCCCAATCAAGCACTTGACGCAGGCTTAATCTCTCTCCGGAGAAATGTTGTCCCATATGGCGCATTAGGAAAATAGCGTTAAAATCAGCGGAGGGAAGATAAATTTTGGCGTCTTCCATTTTCATTTCTATTTCCATGTTGCCCTTCTCCGCAAGTTTTTTAAGTCGAGTCTCTATCTTCGGGGCATCTCGATGTGCTTTTGTGTTGATAAAGTCGTAGTGATTTTCCACAAGAATTCCGTTAAAGTTGAATAAGGTGTGGTGTTCATGCCCTCGGTCAATCTTGATGCCACATTCCTTTTCCACTAAAGCGTCAGCCTCTTGCCATCTTCCATAATGATAAACATCCATGTCGCCAACGGAACGATGATTGGGGACAGGCCAATCCAACGATAATCCATAGCCTTTCAACACCATCATCTTTATGGCGACCTTCGCATAGAGTCGCGACAAGTTGGCTATTTCCTTTCTGTGTTTGGCATACATCCGTTCATGAATGACCACTTGTCCAAACCATTGGAGGCGTCGCAGTCTGTCCGCAGAGTTCTCTTCATCGAAAAGTCTGCACTCCGGATGGGCGGAAAGGTATTGCTGCAAGCCATCAATTATCAGGATGGAAATTCCTTGTAAATTGGATAATCTGATGAGTTGTTCCCAATTGATGTTATCATCCAACTTAAAAGTTTCCGTCCCATTTACCATATACTTGATGAGTGCCAACAAGGTCTGTTCCGTTTTTGTCATATAGCTCTTCCGAAATGATATACTCTTATCCAATAGTATTCTCTATAAATTCCCCTCTATTCATACAAAGCTTACCTTTTGGCTTTTCAAAAGCTTACCTTTTGCAATGCAAAAGGTCATGAATTGGAGTGCAAAAGCTTAGCTTTTAAAATCGCATCAATATCATGCTGATTATCAACGAATTACAAAGTGCGTTTTTAATGCTGTTTTTGTCATGTAATTTCGTGGTGATAAGCGGGTCGGATGTTCGGTATCAAGAAACTTTTTGCCACACCTGAATACGAATTGGAGACATAAGAAGGTATGTAGTGTTCGGCATTGGAATAAAAAAGTGTCAAATCTCATGATTTGATGCAGCGTTGCGTTAGGTTTCAAAAGTAATTTAGGGCACTATTGCCCCCCTTGCTCGCAAACT
This sequence comes from Prevotella brunnea, assembly GCF_008016795.1. Taxonomy (GTDB): domain Bacteria; phylum Bacteroidota; class Bacteroidia; order Bacteroidales; family Bacteroidaceae; genus Prevotella; species Prevotella brunnea. The sequence goes on along the minus strand of NZ_SDIK01000046.1, from coordinate 28,993 downwards.
ATTTCAAGTCTGTCGGGGAACTCAGAATTTTCTCCATACCATCTTATTCACTATTCCCACATAACTTTGCACAATTTTTACTACCTTGGTAGAAACATTCTCATCCACATAATCCGGAACAGGAATGCCATACTGCTCATCACGACAAAGTGTTACTGCCGTGTCCACAGCTTGCAAAAGATTTTTCTCATCGATGCCGGCAATAATGAAATTTCCTTTGTCGATTGCTTCCGGGCGTTCGGTCGAGGTACGGATGCAGATGGCGGGGAATGGATGACCGACACTTGTAAAGAAGCTGCTTTCTTCAGGGAGAGTTCCCGAATCGGACACCACGGCGAAGGCGTTCATCTGAAGACAATTGTAGTCGTGGAAACCAAGCGGTTCGTGTTGAATGACACGCGCATCGAGCCGGAAACCACTTGCTGCAAGACGTTTGCGACTGCGCGGATGACAGCTGTAGAGAATAGGCATGTCATACTTTTCTGCCATTTTGTTGATGGCATTGAAAAGAGACAGGAAGTTCTTTTCCGTATCGATGTTTTCTTCGCGATGAGCGGACAAAAGGATGTATTTTCCTTTTTCCAAGCCAAGTCGCTGATGAACATCGCTCGCCTCTATGTCGGAAAGGTTATTACGAAGCACCTCCGCCATTGGCGACCCCGTAACGTAGGTGCGCTCTTTCGGCAAGCCACAATCGGCAAGATAGCGACGCGCATGTTCGGAATAAGCCATGTTCACATCGCTGATGATATCAACGATACGACGATTGGTTTCCTCCGGCAAACATTCATCCTTGCAACGATTGCCTGCCTCCATGTGGAAGATGGGAATATGCAAACGTTTTGCCCCTATCACGGAAAGACAGCTATTGGTATCGCCCAAGACGAGTACTGCATCGGGCCGAATCTGCGCGAAAAGTTTGTAGGAGCAGTTGATGATGTTACCACACGTGGCACCAAGGTCATCGCCAACAGCATCCATGTAAACTTCCGGTTCTGTCAATTTCAAGTCCCTGAAGAAAATACCATTTAGATTATAGTCATAGTTTTGTCCGGTGTGGGCAAGAATCACGTCAAAATACTTACGGCATTTATCTATAACGGCAGCAAGACGAATAATCTCAGGTCGAGTGCCGACAACAATAACCAACTTTAATTTGCCATTTTCCTTGAACGTAATATCCGAATAATCAAGTTTGGGTTGCTTTGCCATTTTTACAGCTTTCATTTTTGTTCTACTTTGTCAAAATAAGTGTCGGGCTTGTCGGGATTAAAAATCTCATTGCAATACATCACCGTTACCAAGTCTTTCGTTTCTGAAAGATTAATAATGTTATGCGTGTAACCGGGAAGCATGATGACCGATTGAATTTTATCACCGCTTACCTCGTAATTCAACACTTCGTCCGTTCCCTCTTTGCGAAGTTGTATCAAACCATGACCACTAACTACGATGAATTGTTCCCATTTAGTATTGTGCCAGTGTTCACCTTTGGTAATTCCCGGTTTTGATATATTAATGCTCACTTGACCGCAATTCAACGTATGCACAAGTTCGGTGAACGAACCACGATGATCCACATTCATCTTCAAATCGAAGATTGCTTTTTCCTTTGGCAAATAAGACAAAAAAGTGCTATACAACCGCTTGGCAAAGGAATCTGCAGGTATTTCCGGAATCAACAACGTCTTGGGCATCTCGGAGAATTGATGAAGCAAATCGACAATCTCTCCCAACGTAACCTTATGGGTAACCGGACAATAACAATATCTGCCTTCTTTCGATGATAGTACTTCAAGGCCATCAAATTCGCAACGATGCTCCTCTCCTTTTATTGCCCGAATCATTTCATCCACGAGATCATCTATGTAAAGCAGTTCCAATTCAACAGTGGGATCATTCACTTTTATTGGCAAGTCATTGGCAATATTGTTACAAAAAGTAGCGACAGCACTATTGTAATTGGGGCGACACCACTTTCCATAGAGATTTGGGAAACGATATACAAGAACCTTGGTTCCGGTCTCTTGTCCATAAGTCAAAAAAAGGTCTTCACCCGCTTTCTTGCTTCGCCCATATTCGCTATTTCCAAACCTCCCCGTCAGAGACGCCTGTTGAGAACTTGCCAACATGACCGGACAGGTGTTATGATGTCGCTTCAGCGTTTCGAGCAAGGTAGAAGCGAAACCAAAGTTACCTTTCATAAACTCTTCATCGCTCTTCGGACGATTGACACCGGCAAGATTGAACACAAAATCACATTCTTCACACCACCTGTCTAAATCATCCTGCGTTGAATCAAGGTCGTACTCGAAAACATCTCCTATCTTCAAGTCGCCATAGCAACGCGCCTTCCCCTCTTTTATATTTTTAAGTTGTGCACAAAGGTTCTTCCCAACAAAACCCTTTGCACCGGTAACAAGAATCTGCATAACTTTTATCTATTTTTCACATTTTCCCATTTCAGAGTAATAACAGTATCAATTTACAGAACACCAAACATCATAAATTCTTATGGTTTATCTATCCATAAGGCATTCAACTTCTGCCATATCTTAGAAATTGAATATTCATCATTCACCCTCTTCTTCGCTTTCTCTCCCATCCTTGCCGCATCTATAGTATTATCTAACATATAGCAAATGGATTCTCTCAATTTATTTATATCTTTCGCTGGTACACATATACCACATTCGCAATCTGTATTAATATTCAACATTTCCGGAATAGCCCCAACCGAAGTTGCTATTATAGAGCAACCGCACGACATACTTTCAATGATTACATTGGGAAAGCCTTCTGAATAGGAGGGCAACACGAACACAGATGAAGACATCATTTCTTTGATAACAACATCAAAAGGTTTTGACCCACATATTACCAATTTGTTTTTATCAATCATGCTTTTAAGTTTATCCACAACTTGCACATTGGGTATAGGACCGATAAAATACACCATGACATTATCTATCAAATTACAAGCTTGTGCCAATTCAAAAATTCCTTTGGTTTCCAGCATTTGCCCTACAAAAACAATTTTCCTTGGTATACGCTTAATAGCTTCATTCTGTTTTATACATTCTTGTGTTTCTATTGAAAGAGGATTAGGAATGTATACTATATTTTTATACCCGTTTTGTTGTAAAGTTGAAAACGAAGCCATATCCATCACTACCACCTGATCGGAAAGGCTTATGACTTTTTTAATAAGCTTTTGTTCCCAATTAGAATTTAAGAATATTTGCGGAATGCGCCCAAAATGGAAATGTACCAGACATCTAACCCCATGACGCTTTGCCATCCGTATTATAATCAGATCTTTCAATAGCCCTATCGATGCACTGCTGCATATATGCACCACATCTATACTTTTCCTACTCAGCCTTTCTCTGACTTTTCTTATTAGGGGCAAATAATTGTGTATGCCCATTCTTATTCTACTGAAGAGATTATCACCTCCCAAAGGAGTCTGGGTATCTTCGTTATAGCATGGAATAAGTTCTATGTCATTTGAGTCTATTTGGTTATAGTAATTCCATATATTCGCAGTCCATTTGGCAATACCACCAACAACGCTGCTCGAAAAAGGTGAAACAAATAAAATTCGTATTTTATTATGAACCATATCGCAATTAGTACAGATCTTTTAAAAATTCACGACTATAACGTTGTTCCTCCGGATATAGCCTCCGCTCGTGTTCAAGAATATCATCTATGGTCCAATTCATTTTTATTTTCTTTGCAGGAACTCCGCCTACGAGAGAATAAGGCTGCACGTCCTTGTTAACCACTGCTCCTGCGGCAACCGTTGCTCCACGCCCAATATGTACACCAGCCAAAATTGTTACATTACACCCTATCCACACGTCGTGATCGATAATAACATCCTTATCATAACCTTTAGGTTTATTACTTTCGTTAATATCTGTTATCCACTTCCCACAAATTCGAGCGTGATTACCGGTATGTATGGTGAAATTCTCTGCTATTGCGCAATTTCCTTTAATAATTACGTTTGCATTTGGTGTTGAAATTGAACAATTAGAACCGATACTAACATTATCATAAATATAACAATTCGGAGCAGTAACAGATATTGGAGGGGTAATTGTTACGTTTTCTCCAATAAAGCCAAAAGACGTCTTTCTTATGCCTAAATAATTGTGGAGAAGCATGTATAAACCACGGATAAAGAGATTGTTTTTTATTGACTTGGCGATATTCATTATTCCATCAATTCTAAATAGTTATCAACAAATCTTTGAGGGGTTAGTTTCTCAATAGCGATTTTCCTACTATTCGCACAATAATAATTATAAGTGCTATCATCTATAGAAAGAAGTTCTATAACGGCATTAGCCATACTTTCTGCAGACTCCGGATTAAACAGAACTCCATTAATACCTTGCTTCACGTAAATCGGATTATCACAAACATTGCTGCAAGCGATGGGTAAGCCACATGCCATTGCTTCACAAATAACATTGGGAGTACCCTCATAAAATGATGGTAACACAAAAAAGTCCGCATCTTGATATTTATCCTTAATGGATTTAGTCTTATCCAAGAGTTCTATCTCTGCCTCAACACCCAATTCTTTTATCAAAGCAATGCAATCATTGAAATAAGCAATATTGCTATCTACTTTTCCATACCAACTTACATGGAATTTTGCACCTTTGTCCTTCATTAATCTTACAGCCTTAATAAAAGTTAAAGTATTCTTAGGAGACCATATTGATGCCGCGATTACGATTTTAGAAATTCCATGTCGTTTATGCTGAACAGGGCAGAAATAATTGGTATCAACAAAGTTTGCTATCGTTTTTATCTTATCAACCAAGAAAGGAAAATTATCTACTATGAAATTCTTTTGCGCATATGCATTAGGAACTACATAATTAGCATATCTAAAGAGATTAAAACGTATTATTTCATTTCTTCTTATCACTTGAGTAGTATTCCTCTCAGATACTATCAATTTGAAACGGTGATTAAAGACTCTGACCAATGAAGCTATGATAGAGGGAGTCTCTAAATAAGAAATCACCCAATCAGGTCTTGTTTTCCTAATATATTTAGCGATGCAAAAAACGCGTTTGAATACGCCGTGTGAGTTCTTCAAATATACGTAAGGAACACCTGAATCCAAAAGGGTATCAACATAGAATCTGTTATCATGATAAGTCGCAACAACCACATTATGTCCCTGCTGCTTTAGCATTACAGCCAAACCTACCAATTGCCTTTGAGCCCCTCCAGGACCAAGGCTGTCTATCAACAAGAGTACTTTCATAAATCAAGCCTGAAGTCGCTAAGGAAGACAAAGCCACTACCAAAGAATGTCATATAAGTATAAAGTGATAAAAATAGCAGAATTATTAAGTTTTTAACTAAACTACTTTTTGCATATTTCACCATTATAGGAACTGTCAAAAAACTAACAGAAGTATAATACATCACCATACGGCTTGTTGGATTAAAACCAATACCGCATATTGATATGACTAACCCCATAGACAAAGAAAGAAATAACAATTTATTAATTCCTTTATTAAGAATATTTTTCTTTAAGATTAATATATATAAGAGCAATTCAATTCCTATTATGAAGCTGAGAGTGGAATTAGTCTTTATATCGCTTTCAACGTATGAAGCGTAACCTTGAAGCACTTCAGTCCCCATCTTTGCTAAAAAATATGCAAAATTGAAATATATGAATACAGCGCACGAAATAATCGTTAAGATAATTTTCTTTCTTCCATTTACGTGGTATAAGAAATACAATGGAAAAACTATTATGGTTGCCTGATGCAACATAAATGCCAAAAAGATTATCAAAAGATATTTTAAAAGTTTCTTTTCTATAATATACTTATATGATAAGAATACGACCACTATTGCTAAATGTTGCCTAATAACAAAGATTGATTGATTGAAATTGCCAACAACCAAGAATAATATTGAGAGGATAATATAAGGCGAATAGGATTTCATTACTTTTATATATCCACAAAGCCACAATAGACCATAAACAAATAAAAAGAATACAAAAGAAGAAGAAACCAATCCACATATTTTCATTAAATATCGAAAGCCTATTTCCGGGATCTTTACATAATAAAGTTCTGTTATCGGCACTTTAAGAAAGTCCACATCTATCATTTGCTTAAAACCTAAGATATAAGAATGTAAATCGGGAACACTTTGGATATCTACAAAGGTTCGCAAAAAAAGAAGAGTTGAAAAGCTTATTAGAACAAAAAACTTATTCTTACTCTTTTTAGGTTTCGGGAATGAACAAAAGAAACCTAAAATCACCAAAAAAAGAAAATTAAGAACTAAAGGATTCATATATTTTCGTTATAAGCCATTATTTTCAAGTAACTTAATTTTTATTTTTTATCGGAAGTTCTAACCAATTTCCAAAAGTGTAATCCCATTCATTAGGTGAAAAGCGCACCACGCCTGCAAAATGGAAGAAAGTGAATTCACCAAAATAAACATTATTATTAGCTTCATAAAAATCGACTCTCACGTGTGGAAAACCTTGCGATAATTTTTCTGCTAACGCCTTCATTTCCTCAAACTTAAATGGTTTGGAAGGAAGTACTTGAGACTGGGGATGACCTTGGGTTATATCAAGACTATTATAATTGCCATCAAAAAAATTAAAATATGGTTCACTTCGTGTTTGCCTTTCAGTCGCAACAAATAAAGCTCTTACTTTGCCATTGAAACAAAAAAACTTATAATCTATTAACCCCTTGGTTTCTGCATCTTCAAGATATTCTTCCGCAATAATTCTTCGTTTAACATTCTTATAAGGCCATTCACACCATTCGCGATAAATATTAGATTTCATAGCAAGAGATAACAATTTAAGGGTCTTACCTTTATCTAATTTTGCCTTATCCTTACAAATAACGACACCAGTATTTCCTCCTCCATGAGTGGTTTTAAGAACAAACTTATCAGGAAGCGAAGCAAAATCTATCAATTCAGGAAAATCCCAAACACCTAAAAGTTTAGCTACGTACTTATCTCCTATTTTATTAGCTACATATTGCTTCACTTCATATTTATCAACAAGCTGCGTATATACTGGATTTCTATTATAGATTTTCAACCATTGTAATTTTTCGTTAAAGGTCGTGGGATGGCTCCAATTCAACCAATACCCCATTCTACAACGAAATCTTAATGACAGATACAACTTATCGGAAAACAGAAATCCGAAATTCTTAATTAAAGAATCAACAAATTGCTTAGGATTACACAACAAATAGTTAATAGCTCTTCTTATTGATGGCATTTTGTAGTTATTAATAAAAGAAACCAATATGTTTTTACGGTAGGGGGAAATGAAAACGATTAAGAAATAAATAATCTCTTAACTCTTTCGAGAATAACATAACATTCTCTTTTATAAAAAAAGAATGCTGTAAAATCAATCAGTATTACTAGAAAGATAATTGCTTTAATATTAAAAAACAGGGTGGGCATCAACAATATTCCCAGCAACAAGAAAGTTCCTATAATACTTTTTTTTACATTGAATATTGTGCGATACAATTTCTGACCATAATAAGTGTTTAAAACATATAACAACACTGCCGCAAAAGAATTTGCGATAGCAGCCCCAATCAACCCCATTTCTGGTATTAATAACAAACATAGTAAAATATTTAAGACTACAGATGCAGAATGGGTAAGAAAAGAAATGTGATTTTTCTTTGCCAATGCTATGCCTTTGTCAGTTGTTTCCAATAAAAAACTTAAAACAGGTAATGCTAAAAGTAGCGAGAAGAATAGTTTGCTTGAATGATAATCCTTACCTATAAAAAGATATATTATATCTCGACAACAAACCAAAATAGATGTTGCAAATATTGTAAAAATAACAACAAAATCATGCATTTTTTCTATTCGCCTTCTATCATCTTTATAATTTTGATAAACATAGGCTGCCCAAAATGTGGAAAAGCCACCTTTCACCGCACTCAATATAGATCCAAACATCACAGTCGAGGAAAAAATGCCTAAAGCATAAGAAGAAAGCATCGTCCTTATCACTTGTTGATTAACATAAGTATTCAGATACACCACTATATACGTTGGAGCACTATATAATGCAAATTTCATATATTCACTATAACCGACAAGAGACAAAGAGCTATTTAGTTTGCCGTTTTCATCAATAGGAACGTATTCTTTTCTCTGTGTAAAAAGATAAATAATGAGTATTGAAAATAAACCAATTGTCAAAATAGAGACTATCCACACAAATCCATCCGTAAAGAAAGCCGCAATAATAACAAGAAGCCGTGAGAAACAATTCATTAATATATTTTGAAAATTATATTGAAATACACGAAAAGACATTCTAAAAGAAATATTCAAATATCTCAATATAATATTGGTAAAAGAATATAGGAAAAGCAAACCGGTAATAAGTTTACTGCCTACTCCAAAAATAAAGTCAGAAAAGGATTCTCCGAAAAAGAGTATCGTAACAATTCCAACAATGAAACAAATAAGTGTAGAGAAAATAATATTTTTATACAACAACTGACTGCCTGTATCAGTACCCGGAGGTTCGTTATAGAAACGTATGTACGCCCCATCCATGCCTATTGTCAATACGTATAACATAACACTTGAGGCTGAATAAAATATTGCAATTAGACCATAAACATCAGGTCTAAGAAGCCTTGTTGTTATGACAACAGACAATAACCCTAAAACGAAACTCAGCCATGTTGAAATAGAGTATTGAAAAATACCTTTTATTAAATTAGGATTATTCGACATTTTAATAGATTTGTTCAAATATTTTTCTGAACTTATCCTTATACAATTTCACCTCTTTTTCGGAATTATATAAATCGGTATTATACAAATTCAATTTACTTTCCAAACGATTCAAGGTTGGTACTAAAGCTAAGATGTTTAACAATCTTCTAGGAGTTTGATGATATAATCCCCAGCTATATAATAATTTTTCTAAAATAAATCTAAGGTAATATTTCAAATCTTTCTTAATGGGTGAAAAATTATAATCAAAACCTAAGGTTGAATCAGTTATCATCCTCTCACATAAATCCGCTACTTTTTGATAAGCCATTTCACCAGTCTTTGAATTGCTGAAAAAACGAGTTACATTCTTATCCAAAACAGGAAATGAATAATCATCCTCATCTATAGTTTTCTCAAAATCATCGTTACTATTAATAAAAACTCCTCCAAGCATAATAGAGACTTCCAAGCCTTCAGGAACTGTAACCGGTCTTAAGATATAACATGGTTTACCTGCGAAATAAATATCTGCGAGAGATGTACTATACCAATTGTAAATTTTATCAGAAATAACAGCCCATTGACGCATAGAATAAGCATTTATACATCTGAAATTCGATATTGAATTTTCTATCTCATGCAGGTGCTCATTATCTCTTTCAGCAGGATGTCGCCGATAAATAAATATTTTCTCAGGATGCTTCTCGGCAGCTTTCCTTAACCAAACAAGAATTTCTTTGTATGATTTATTACTAAAGTCTGAAAAGATTCGAGCATTAGGATTTAAGCACTCTAAACGTTTAATCTCTTCTTCTGAACGATTAACATAAGAGAAAGAAGATATAAACAGAATCCATTGCTTATCAATGTCTATTTTAAATTCTTTAGCTATTTGTTCTTTGCTAAGAAAATAATCTTTGAACTCAGGACGAAACAAATCCATTGCAACAGATCCTACATCATGTATATGTTCAGGCTTAATCCCATGACTTAAATATCTATCAACTTGAACCTGCCCCCATGCCAAATGTTGAGCTTCTTTTGCTTGACCAGATGGGTTATGAATCCCATCTTCTGATGCTTCCGAAAGGATTTGCTCATACTGCATACTTATGACATTTCTATTGCTGTTTTTATCATTTCGAGTAAAATATCGCAATTGAAACTCATTATAAACATGAGGTACCAAAACGACCTTGGAATCGATATAAAATTTACTATTTGAAGAGATATTAAGAATTTTTGTCGTGTATCCCCTTCTTTCCAATTCGGTTGCTATCAAAGCGGAGTTCTCAAGTTCTCGTGCTTTATGCTCATATAGAATCAAAATGTCAATTTTTCTCATCTAAATTTTATTCCATTCAAAATTTTATGTGCTTTACTATTTCTTTTGCCTTTTGATATTCTTGTTGATTACCTATATCTATCCAAGTTCCATTCAATGGAAATCGAATAACCTTATATCCATTTTTCATCAATAACTCCATAAAGTCTGTAGCGTTAAAAAACTCACCTTTAGGGATAAGATCCAGAAGTCTTCGTTTGATGAGGTAGATTCCGGTATTTGCGTAATAGTTATAAGTCGGTTTTTCATGGACACCCTTCACATTGCGTCCTTGAAGTTCTAAAATTCCATAAGGAACTGAAATTGTATAAGGAACAGCGGCTATACTCATATCTGCATTATACTCTTGAAAGTGGAGGAAGAAATCTTCCAAATCCAAGTCAGTTATCGCATCAGAGTTCATGAGAAGAACTGTCTCGTTTACAAGATTATCAACATAGGCAAGTCCTCCAATAGTTCCTAAAAATTTAGGCTCACTAAAGCATTTCACAAAAACTCCTTGTTTTGACTCAACAAAGTGTTCCTCAATTTGTTCTTTAAGATAATTAACTGTGACAGAAATGTTTTTTATCCCAAAACTAATAACATGCTCAACGATATAATCAATAATAGGTTTTCCTTGCATTTTTAATAATGGCTTTGGGGTGTTTTCTGTAAGGGGACGAAGGCGTTCACCTTTTCCTCCAGCCATTAATACCACATCAATTGGGAGTTTGGTACGATATTTCTCAAGGTCAATTATATCTACAATACGATCCTCACTATCAAGAATTGGTACGAGTTGCATCTTAAGTGCTTTCTGCTCTCTGATATGAGACACATCATCATTCACTCCTTCTCGCAGATAATTGAAAGTACGATGCATTACCTTATCAAGAGTATCACTTATATTAATTCCTGCAATAAGTGCTCTTCTTATATCACCATCTGTCATGGTACCAACCATTCTTCCATCGCTATTCACAACAAATAGCACAAGAGGGGCTGAAGATAAAGAATTGAGTTGCTTCAATGCATCAAGCAACGTTTTATCCTCAACTATAAAATAGTTGTTTTCTATCATAATTCAACTAACTTTTCTTTGATTAAAAATTCGGCATAGTGCCAATCTAACATAGTGTCAAGATCAACGGATGAAATATCATCCATTACATACTTGATACGTTTCTTAAATAGAGCAAGCGGTTCACGTTTCAAACTTTCGGGATTAATAATATAAATAGCTCCATTATATTCATACGTTATAGGGGCATCTTGCCGACGTGTTATCATACCATTACCTTTAGATATATGCAAGAATCCATTATCATCCTCTTCAAAACAGTTATAATATGGGTTAGAAGAAGTCTTAACCACAGATACAATCATGTCTATTTTTTGCGTATATAAGTTCATCGCTTCTCGAAGATGTTCCGCATTTCGAAAAGGAGAGGTATTTTGTAAAAGAACAATATTATCATAATGCTTCCCATGTTCTTCATAAAATTTAAGTGCATGAAGCAAAACTTCATACATGCCTGCTTTATCTGTAGCTAATTCTGCTGGACGAATAAAAGGAACCCTTAAACCATAATCCTCAACCACCTTAATAATTTGAGAATCATCTGAAGAAACACATATATCGTTGTCGGAACAAATGGAGCGAGCTACATCAATGGTGTAATAAATTAGCGGTTTGCCCGATAAAGGTTTTATATTCTTATGTAAAATACCTTTGCTCCCCCCACGTGCTGGAATAATAACTAGCGATTTCATTGACTTAAATCATAAAATTTTTTTTCAACTAAGTTGGCAAGAGGGTAATTCTTAATAACATCCACTATCTTCTCTGTAGTATTCTCTCCCTCATAAGGATTATTGTTTTTTACGTTAGTGGAAAAATCATCATCAAGAATGATTGCCAACCCTTCTTTAATAGATTTTTCTGTAGCTTCACAATTAAAGACACTATTTGCAGATATGCGTCCCTTTTGTCGGATACCAATATTTAAAGTCGGAATATGAAATGAAGGCACTTCGATAATTCCACTTGAAGAATTTCCTACCACAGCTTTTGCATAACGGAGAGCTGAAAGATAACGCCTTATTCCTAACGACTTCCATGCTTTGACTTTTCTTGGTTGAGCAGCCACAAATTCTTTGATATGGTCTATTATAACACGCCCGTTAGAATCAGAGTTTGGATAAGTAAAGAGTATTTTATAGCCATCCAGAGCATTTAATGCCGATATCAAGGCTTGACTTTGTTTTTCCGCCGAATTATCTTCAAGTGTAACTGGATGATAGGTTACTACTATAAACTTATCTCCAAGTGAGAAATTAAGACTTTGCTCCAACTCTTCTTTAGACATTAAGGGAATATGCTTGATATTATCAATGCCTATTGCCCCTACATTGAAAACACGATCAGGTTGCTCTCCTAATTGAATGACACGCTTACGATATACTTCCGTTGATGTAAAATGCAAGTGGCTCATCTTGCTAATAGCATGGCGAATACAATCATCATAAGCGCCCTCTGTAATTTCTCCGCCATGAAGATGAGCGATTGGTATTTTATGAAAGAGAGCCACAAATGCCACAGCAAGCATTTCATATCGATCACCTAAAATGACGATTAAATCAGGACTAAGCTCACTAAACGCATCCGCAAAACCAATCATCCCAAGTCCTACAGACTTTGAAATACCTTGAGCAGAATCAGAAGAAAGTAGCATTTCAATTTTTTTATTAATATTGAAGTCATCTTTTTCTATTTCACGGTAAGTAAGCCCAAATTCTGGAGAAAGATGCATATTTGTAGCAACAACCTGAAGTTCTAATGCAGGATCATTCTGAACAGCATTCATTAAACCTCTAAGAAGTCCGTATTCAGCCCGGCTACCTGTTATAAAACATATCTTACGCATAACTAAAATAAAGACACTATCTGTTCATCTGTGTTATAATCTCGATTGGCAATGGTACCGATAATACTATTCCAATACATTGGTGATAGACCAGTTCCCGGGCGTTTGATAGTAATATTTTCTTCTGTCAACAAATCACCTTTCTTTATCGGAACAGCCGCAACAATACTCTTTCGAGCGATTAAGATATTTGCACGTTCTGAAGTTGTTATTTTTTTCTCACCATCACCAAGTGCTTTCTCTATATTTCGAATAGCAGTTACCATCATTTTCAACTCATCAGGTTCAAGTGATGCTTTATGATCAGGTCCTGGTAAAAGGCGGTTGAGAGTGAAATGCTTTTCAATAACTTTTGCTCCAAGAGCAACAGCAGCAATAGGGACTTCTACACCCCTTGTGTGATCTGAATAACCTATTTCTACTCCAAAATTATTCTTAATGGTTAACATTGCACGAAGATTAACATCTTCAAAAGGTGTAGGATATTGCGTATTGCAATGGAGAAGGGTGATTTGCTCTTTACTCACGCCAAATTCATACAATACATTAATTGCATTTTGAATATCCTGCTCATCGCACATACCAGTTGACATAATAACCTCTTCCCTAAACTGAGCTATTTTGCGTATATAAGGATAATTTGTAATTTCACCAGAAGGTATTTTCCACAGCTTCATGCCTAACGAATGCAAATAATCAATACTATTTAAATCAAAGGCTGTTGACCAAAAACGAATACCTTTCTGATGACAATACGAAATTAGTATTTGATGTGCTTCGTGAGAAAGCTCCAATTTCTTGAGCATATCATATTGGGTATCGTCATCCCTCGTATTTTGTTGTTGATACTCTGCTTTCTTTGCTTGTTTTGAAACAAGTTTATCTGCTGTGAAAGTTTGAAACTTAACAATATCAGCACCGGCATCCGCAGCAGCATCTATCAACTGCTTCGCTAACTCAATAGAACCATTGTGATTAACACCAGCCTCAGCTATAATTAATGTATGAGCCATTATGTAGATTATAGTTTCAAAAGAGTTGAACTATTATAATATATCCCTTTCTCCATAATACTTTTCCTGATGGAAGAACTCGCCCCGATTATAACATCATCTCCTATTGTGATGCCGTTAACAAGAACACTATGACTTCCAATAAAAACGCGTTCTCCTATCTTGCAATCACCATTTATCATTGTACCCGTAGATATGTGGCTTTGAGCTCCCACGATGGTGTTATGCTCTATGTTAGTAAAAGTGTTAAGTATAACATTTTCACCAACCTGAGCACCGGCGTTTACAACCGCCTGATGCAAGATTACAGTTCCTTCTCCAATACTGGCATATTGGGAAACATGAGCTGTAGAAGCTATTATGGTTGCAAGATGCCCTCCTGCTTCTTGTACTTGATTATACAATCTTATTCGGATAGAGGGGTTTTTAATATAGCCCACAGTAACAACAAAATCTGCTTTATCTATATAAATTGGAATATCATTATCATCTCCTAACACTCGATGATTAGGTAGGATTTCATTCCCTATTACCTCAGAGATATCAAGAATGCCTAAAATATTATAACCAGCACTCTCAGCCGCTTCTATCACCGATTTACAATGCCCACCTCCACCAAGAAGAATTAAAGGTCGTTTCATTATTATCGTTGTAAGTCGGTAAGACGTACAGAACTTGGGATATTTACAACCCGTTCAGCAAACCTTATCGTATTCTTTAGACCATCATTCTCACATTTTTCAAACATTGGCAGACGATTCATCAACTCCCATATCGGACGCGTCATAACACCATTATCGTTAGTTTGTGTGAGAAATTCCGTGCGAGCTTTCTTATTTTTAAGAATGATAACATTAAGCCAGTAGTTAGAGTAAGTTTCGGGAGAATCTGAGAAAAAATCAATTTCAGGAATATTGCGAAAAAAGTCCTCATATTCTGCTGCTACCTTACGCTTACTTAAAATATACTTGTCAAGGTTTTCAAGTTGCGCACATCCGAGAGCAGCATTCACATTGGGCATACGATAATTGTAGCCAATATGATCATGGCGGAACTCCCAGCGATGTGGTAGTTTAGCTTGAGTTGTAATATGTTTTGCGAAAGCAGCTAACTTTTCATCTTGGAAGAGCATCATACCACCACCACCAGTTGTGATAGTTTTATTTCCATTGAAACTAATAGCCCCTATCTTACCAAAAGTCCCAGTGTGTTTACCTTTATATGTAGAGCCTATACTTTCTGCCGCATCTTCAACCAATTCAATGTGCCACTCTTTACAAAGGTTGGCTATTTCCTCAATGCGAACAGGATGCCCAAACGTATGCATAGGTACACATGCCTTGATTCTACGTCCTGTATTTTTGTTGTAGCAAGCAAGCTCATCTTCTGCAAAAGAAAAATCACGACTATCAGAAAGTTCGGAAATACGTGTATTCTTTCTTACCTCAGCATTTTTTGAAAGCCACTCTTTCATGAAATCCGGGGATAGTCCCATTGTGGAACGATCAACATCAATAAAAATAGGATAAGCTCCTATATAACTCAGAGCATTACAAGTTGCGATAAATGTAAGTGCTTGGGTAATTACTTCATCTTCCTGCTTCACTCCTACAAGCATGAGAGACATGTGTAAAGCATTTGTTCCTGAAACACAAACTACTGCTTTCTTGGCATTGGTGTATTTAGCCATATCATCTTCAAATTGATCAACAAATTTTCCAACAGAAGATACATATGTCGTATCAATACATTCATTGAGATACTTCTTTTCATTCCCTGCAAATACAGGAATAGCAAGAGGAACATACTTTTGATTCCCATACATTGACTTAATAAAGTCTATTATTTTTAAATAACTAATCATTAAAATAAAACTTTTAGTGAACTCGGGATATAAGTCTCAAACTTCTTGAATCTTAAAGGCAAAGCTTGCCAAATCATATTTATAAAATTGTAAATTCTATTTGATATGTAAATTCTTATCTTATCGATTAGAATAGATCCCAAAAAGACACAGGTAAATAAGACTATCAAGGAATAAACATGTTCAAAAAATGGTTTTTCATAAAGACTTTTTGTAAAATGATAGTATATATTTTTTATAGACGGATGCATGTGAATCAAATAAATGGCTAAGCATGAGGAAGCGCACCAATTGATAATATTATTCTTAAATTTCATCCTTCCGAATAAGAGAAAAAGAAAGACACCTTGCAAAATCACAAGGGGACCACAATAATTATAGCCAAAGAAAAACGACTGCATCCGGGACGCGTTAAAACGGAACATCAAGAATAGGGTATAAACTATGGTGAAAATCAAAAATGTAACCATCAAATAGGCAAATCCGGCATGATTTTTCGTTCTATTTACTACATCAAGTTTATTCAACAATCGACCAACTAAATATACTATAAAGAATGTGATATTGATATTCAAACTAAAAATAAAAATATTTGCCAATATTAAAACCAAGATAATTTCAAATAGCCTCTTTGAAGATGACTGGTCGGACAAGGCATTCAATGCAGGAGAAATAAAATACAAAACTATATACGATGAGATAAATCCCCATGACTTATAAAAACATTTGAATTGTTCGATAAAATCATGCCAACTAAAAGTTAAAATATTAAAAGCGATACAAGCCCCATAAACTGCAAAACTATAAAAAACAACTTGAAACAACAAGTTAAAAAGACTTTTAACTTTCCATCTTATTCCGAAAAAACCAGATATTAGAATAAATGTATCAACCGCACAAATACAAGCGCTCTCGCGAAAAAAATCAAATGCTTGAAATACTCCTGTACCATATTCATATCCCCAAAAACTATGAAGATTAACTACCATTAGCATGGAGAGCAATCGCAGAAGCTCAAAGTTTGATAGTCTCCCCCCTGTATTTCGATTTATTAACATATCATTCAAATCTTTACATTTTTTGATCCAAATTTTTTCCTTTTTCTTCATGTTCGAAATTGGGAATGTACCGTTTGATGGCTTTCACCACCTCAGCTTTAGTAAAATTGTCTTTCGCAAAAATCTTTTTCAGTTCTAAAAAGAAAGTTTCTATTTCAGACAACGATCGATGGTTTGTTTTTTCCACCACTCCAAGAGCTATGAAGCGATCCATATTAATCTGTTCTCCCGGAATATAAAACTCTTCATATGGTTTCTCTCCAGTTGTATCACTCTTAAAGTATACTACAGGATACTTATCCGACTGATAACTCATTCTTGCCGCATACTTTTTCGCATCAAAATCATTAGCGCATTCGATTTTCTGAAACCCTTCTGCTCTTACAAAGTCATCACAGATAGATGAGAAAGTGAGCATCTGTTCTTCACCTAATTTAGGAAAGAACACCTCCCCCCCCTTACCGAGAATACAAGCCAACATACAAATCTGACCACTCTCTTCGGGCGATACAAAATAACGTTTCACGTCTGATGGTGCTGCCAATGGTTGTTTTTTCCTCAACCGATGCAACCATCCATCAGGTAGAGATCCATTAGAAAAAGCTACATTCGCAAAACGTGCAGTAGTTACTTTGAAATATTTGTTATATGACATCACAAGATCTTCCATTATACGCTTACTTGCCCCCATAATGTTTACGGGATTGGCAGCCTTATCAGTACTTACACAGAAAAAATGCTTAGGTGGATAAACACATAATAAATCCATCAATTTTTTCGCTTTAATGTCATTATTTTCTAACAATGCTTGAACGCTATATTTATCTTTTTCGGAACGAACATGTTTATGAGCAGAAAAATTAGCTACAATGTCAAATCCTTTTTCCTCACGGAAAATACGTTCAAAAATAGGATCCGCAAAATTTAGAGTATAACAACGAAATTTCTCAGGTACAAATAGTTTTTCCGTAGAACGAATATCACGAACCAATTCCGCAAGACCATTTTCATTTAAATCTATAACGACAACAGCTGAAGGTTCGAAATGAAGAATTGCTTTGATGAAACTAGAACCAATAGAGCCTGCTCCACCAATTACACATACTTTCCTACCTCGAATCTCTCGTGATAATTCAGTTTTATTTGCTTCAATATCCTTTGAAAACATACTGACAAAACGATTTGTAACAGAATCGGCAATAAATTTATCAAGATTAAACATATCTTTAATGTATTTATAATTACAGAGGCATCACAATAACTTCAGCCATAATAAACCTCTCAGAGCTTTAAAAAAGCGACAATCTTCTCAAGAACACATAAAATCATACTATTTATAACTTATCACTAATTTAAATATAGTATATTAACAGATAGCGCAAGAACTTTTATTTATTGCACGAAGTTTCCTTCGCCCTTTAACTCTTTCTGTATATATTCCAAAGCTGCAATTTTCTGCTTGGTTTCCTCTAAATTGAGCCGATAAGTGTTATCGGAGTTGAACTCCTCAATCTCTGAACGAGTCGTATCGCCTTCTTTGAAGAATTTATCGTAGTTCAATCCGCGGTTATCGGCCGGAACACGATAAAAATCACCCATGTCTTCAGCTTTCGCACATTCTTCTTTGGTCAGCAGGGTCTCATACATTTTCTCGCCATGTCGAATTCCAATGACCTTAATTTCTTCTTTCTTGCCGCCAAAGAGCTCGCAAACAGCTTCCGCTTGGGTATGGATGGTGCACGCGGGGGCTTTTTGAACAAGGATGTCGCCATTCTGCCCATGCTCGAAAGCAAAGAGAACCAAATCTACCGCTTCTTCCAACGACATTATGAAACGGGTCATTTTCGGTTCCGTTACCGTGATGGGGTTTCCGCTACGTATCTGATCAATCCACAAAGGAATTACCGAGCCACGCGAGCACATGACGTTTCCATAACGGGTACAGCAAATCTTGGTCTTCCCGGAATAACGACTCTTTGCCACCGCTATCTTTTCCTCTATCGCCTTGGTAATTCCCATTGCATTGATGGGGTAAGCCGCCTTATCGGTAGAAAGACAAATTACAGCTCCCACACCGGCTTCAATGGCAGCTGTCAAAACGTTATCAGTACCGATGACATTGGTCTTCACGGCCTCCATCGGAAAGAACTCACAACTCGGTACCTGCTTTAAGGCAGCTGCATGAAAAATGTAATCCACACCGGGCATCGCGTTGCGGCAGGATTGCAGGTTTCTCACATCACCAATGAAGAACTTAATCTTATTGGCTACATCTGGATATTTTGCCTGATATTCATGTCGCATATCGTCTTGTTTCTTCTCATCGCGTGAAAAGATTCTGATTTCAGCTATATCCGTACGAAGGAAACGATTTAACACGGCATTACCGAAAGAGCCCGTACCTCCGGTAATCATTAAAGTTTTTCCTGCAAAAATGCTCATTGTTTATGATATTTAGTTATTATTTCTACTTGTTTGGTAATAGCTCTTATACCACTCGGCAAACTTGCGCAAGCCTTTGCGCAGGGGAGTGCCGGGTTTGAAGCCAAAGTCGCGCTGCAAGGGCGCGGTGTCGGCGTAAGTTACGGGTACATCGCCGGGTTGCATGGGAACGAGTTCCTTATGGGCATCAAAGTCGTAATCGGTGGGAAGCACTCCGGCACGCACTAATTCTTCTTGGAGAACAGACACAAAGTCGAGGAGGTTCTCGGGAGAGTTGTTGCCAATGTTATATACTTTATAAGGGGGAACGGGAAGCCCATCCTCGCCGTTGTGCTTTTCGGGCGCGTGTTGCATCACCCGAACTACGCCTTCCACAATGTCGTCAATATAGGTGAAGTCGCGTTTGCAGTTGCCGTAATTGAAAATCTTAATGGTCTCACCTTTTACGAGTTTATCGGTGAATCCGAAATATGCCATGTCCGGGCGTCCGGCAGGTCCATAAACAGTGAAGAAGCGAAGCCCCGTTGAGGGGATGTTGTAAAGTTTGCTGTAAGCGTGCGCCAACAGCTCGTTGCTCTTCTTCGTTGCAGCATACAGACTTACGGGATTATCCACCTTGTCGTCTGTGGAATAGGGTACCTTCTTGTTGCTTCCATAGACCGATGATGAGGAGGCATATACCAAATGTTCCACTTCATGATATCGACAGGCTTCAAGGATGTTATAGAAGCCGATGAGATTGCTTTGAATGTAAGCATCGGGATGGGTGATGCTATAACGCACCCCTGCCTGAGCCGCGAGATTGACGACCACGGAAATCTTGTTTTCTTCGAAGATTTTTTCCACCGCATCCTTGTCGGCAATGGAGGCATGGACGAAAGTCCAATCGCGATTCATTTGCTCGATTTCTCGCAGACGCTCGTATTTTATTTTCACATCATAGTAATCGGTTATCGAATCCATGCCGATCACTCTCACGGTTTCCACATCGTGAAAAAGACGTTTCACAAGGTTGCTGCCTATGAAGCCGGCGGCACCTGTAACAAGGATTGTCTTCCCCCTCAGATTTACGTTATTTTTCAGCATTTCAATCCCTTCTGAAGATATCACGTGTATATACCTTGTTTTCCACGTCTTTCAAGCAGTCGTCGAAGCGATTGGCAATGATGGCTTTGCTTTGTGTCTTGAAATCTTTTAGATTGTTCACCACCCTACTGCCGAAGAAAGTTGCGCCATCGTCGAGTGTCGGCTCGTAGATAATCACTTCCGCTCCCTTTGCCTTAATGCGTTTCATGATTCCCTGAATGGCAGACTGGCGGAAGTTGTCGGAGTTGGACTTCATGGTCAGTCTATATACACCGATTACGCAATTGTGCTCTTTGGCGGCATCCCATTGTCCGTTACCGGAATAATAACCCGCCATACGCAGCACGGCGTCCGATATATAGTCTTTTCGGGTTCTGTTGGATTCAACAATTGCCGACATCATGTTTTGTGGTACGTCGCGATAATTGGCAAGGAGTTGTTTCGTGTCTTTCGGCAGACAATATCCTCCATAACCGAACGATGGATTATTGTAGTGGGTGCCAATGCGCGGATCCAGTCCTATGCCCTCGATGATGGCTTTGCTATCGAGTCCTTTCATCTCGGCATAGGTATCCAACTCGTTGAAATAGCTCACACGAAGCGCAAGGTAGGTGTTAGCAAAGAGTTTCACTGCCTCGGCTTCTTTCATGCCCATGAAAAGCGTGTCTATGTTCTCCTTTACGGCGCCTTCCTGCAAGAGCCGTGCAAATGTAGCAGCGGCTTCTCGCAGCATCTCCACATCGGTAATCAATTTGATGGCGTTGTTTTCCTCTTTGAACTCAGGTTTGTCTATCAACTTGGGATAGCCCACGATGATGCGACTCGGGTAAAGATTGTCATAGAGTGCCTTGCTCTCACGCAGGAACTCCGGTGAGAAGAGTAGGTTGAAGCGTTTCACGCCTTTTTGGGCATACTTCAAATAAAGAGTCCGAGTATATCCCACGGGGATGGTTGATTTGATAATCATAATGGCATCGGGATTTACTTCCAACACCAAATCGATGACTTCTTCCACATGGCTCGTATTGAAATAGTTTTTTACCGGGTCATAATTGGTAGGCGCAGCGATAACGATGATATCGGCATCAGCGTAAGCGGATCTTCCATCGAGCGTTGCCACTAAATTCAAGGGTTTCTCAGCCAAATATTTTTCTATATAATCATCCTGAATGGGAGAGATTTTATTGTTAATCTTTTCCACTTTCTCAGGAATGACATCCACCGCCGTTACCTGGTGATGCTGTGAGAGCAATGTGGCAATACTCATTCCCACATAGCCTGTTCCTGCCACAGCAATCTTAATATCTTTGAAGTTGCGCATATCTCTCATAAAATTATTTTCTCTTATTGTGATTTCACCTTGTCGGCAAAACTCATTTAGGATTATGCCATGTTTATAAAGTGGAGCAAGTGGAAGCAATACGCATTACACCTCATCAAAGAGGTAAGCGTAGTTAGTCTTTAAGTCGGCATAAACAGAATTGCCCCATGCACTAAAATCTTCATCTTGCTTGGAATCGGACAAGATGTTTCTCATCTCTTGAAAGACCTTTGTCCCTGCCGCGAAAAGTGGTTGCAGACGATTGCCAGAGGATTGAAAAAAGGGTGCATAATAATATCCGATTTCTTCTATCATGAACGCAAAAGACGCAAAAGCTTCTTTAACGTTAATCTTCCCCACCTGTTCATCGGAGAGGATTTGCAATCTAAGAATTTCTATATTCTCTTTTTGGGCAGCCACTTCACTCTCAGAGGTTACCGGATGGAAATATCGATCGATGAAAGCATTGCGTTCTTGCAGGTTGCGCTTGTAGAAGATGTCGCCACACTTCTTATGCGTCTCGTTTTTCCCAACCTCCTCAAACCTTTCATTGTGAATGCCCGAAATGGCGATGCTCTTTCCGCCGACATCCATCACCAATCTTCGGTCGCGCGCCATGCGTATGACGTAGCCTTCCAGTCCGGCAAGGTTGCCCGATGCGATGCGAAGTAAGGTGCGGTTTTTGGCATAATATTGAAATGGGCGCATGAGAAAGCGAATACGGTCGGGCTCTACCTCCGCGATGCGCATGAAAGGTTCCATCTGTTGGTGGGGGATTACAGCCGGCTTGCCGGTGCTGCAATTCTTACACAGCCAATAGCCTGGAAATTTAGTATTGAGATAGTTTTGTATTTCTTTTGGTTGCCCTTGCAGAAAGATAAGTCCGCTAACGGTGGGAGTTGTTGTTTCCTTTACTCCTCGCCCATACTTACGAACATATTTTACGCTTTTGTGGATAAAAAAGACGCGACCATCTGTCTTTAATTTCTCTTCGAAAACCGAAGTTCTTCGGCAATGGGTGAAGAGATAACACCAAGAATCGGTGGTCTGCGAATGGTTTTTCATTGGGTTGTTCTCGCTTTCCCCACCAACTTGCAAGCACTGCTTCTCTTCTGAGCCACTCAAAAGAATAGGTTCAGTGTGCCGGTTGCCGTCCGGTAGCCTTTGACCCTCCACATTGGAAAATCGTTCGGCTTCGTTGGCTGCAGACAGAGAATCCGTACTATCCAGTTTCATAAATTCCCATCTACTTTATGTCTCTCATAATGGTCATTATCTCCTCGGATAATCGAGCCGATGTCACTACATGATGATTCACAAAATAATACGTTTCAAATATAACTTTCAAAGGGAAGGTTTGCAAGTTCGAGGTTTCTTGATAAATGTTCCAATAAATGTTTTCCGCGTTCAGATAGTCGTTCCACAGTAGGTTTTCGAGCTATTTGTTGCACCTTTGCAATTCTCCTCTCCTTAAATTTTCTACAAAGGTAATGCTTTTTTTCGTTTTTTGTATCATCATTCACAGATTTCTTTCATGGCATCGAAGTTTTATTGCGATTGTAACCAATAGTGTCCTAAATATTTTTTTTCGAAAACTCACGAAACACCGCATAAATCATAAGACTTGACGTGTTTTTCTCTAAATCAGATATGGCGTATGACTCCAATTCGTATTCAGGTGGTGGTAAACAGACACTTGATAGCGAACATTCGACCTGCCCGGCACCATGAAATTATATTACAAAAACCGCATCGGGGATACGTTTTGTAATCTGCTAATAATCAGGACGATATTATTTGCGATTTAAAAGCTTAGCTTTTGCAGCATAATTCATGACCTTTTGCAGTGCAAAAGGTAAGCTTTTGGAAAGTGAAAGCTAAGCTTTGGGTGGATGAATGAAGAAAATTTAGGACACTATTGGCTTGTAACTTCAGAGTGATGAGGGTTAAGGGGCTTAAGAGCCATAGCTATTTTGCAATCATGGAAAAGCTGTAAACTCCACAATTTCTAAAAAAACAAGAAGATGAGAATAAGCAAAAAGACTTAGAAAGCCAAGAAGTTCAAGAGAAATTCAAGAATGTTTTGGAATTTAAATAAATGTAAAATGCCACCGGTCGTTGCATGGGAGCAACTCACCGGTGGTATTTTCATGGGTGTCGCGAGAAAGGTTCATTTGTTCAATGTTATCGCATACCCATAGATTTAGAACTCGGCATTCTTGGGTGTGCGAGCAAACGGAATGACATCGCGTATGTTTTGCATGCCGGTAACGAAAAGGATGAGACGCTCGAATCCCAACCCGAAGCCACCATGCGGACAGGAACCGTATTTACGCGTATCGAGATACCAGTCGTAAACTTCTTCTTTCATGCCACGCGCGCGAATTTCCGCTAACAGTTTCTCATAACTTTCCTCACGCACAGAACCACCGATGATTTCTCCGATGCGAGGGAAGAGCACGTCGGTTCCCTGCATGGTCTTGCCATCGGCATTCTTCTTCATGTAGAACGATTTTATCTCGCTTGGATAATCGGTCATGATTACCGGTCGTTTGAAATGCTGTTCCACCAAATAGCGTTCATGCTCACTGCTGAGATCCATTCCCCATTCCGAAACAGGGAATTCAAACTTCACGCCATTGTCTTGTGCCTTTTTGAGAATATCAAAACCTTCCGTGTAGGTAAGGCGGACAAACGTTTCCTTCAGCACTCCTTCCAAACGGGCAATGAGTTCCTTGTCAATCATCTTGTTCAGGAACTCAAGGTCGTCCTTACAATTCTCCAAAGCCCAACGAACACAATATTTAATGAAGTCCTCCTCCAAGTCCATGAGTTCTTGTTGGTCGATGAACGCCACTTCCGGCTCAACCATCCAAAACTCTGCCAGATGGCGAGGCGTGTTTGAATTTTCAGCACGGAACGTGGGTCCGAAAGTATAGATGGCTCCGAGCGATGTTGCTCCCAGTTCCCCTTCCAACTGTCCGGAAACCGTCAGGTGGGTCTTCTTGCCAAAGAAGTCATTGTCGTATTCTACCTTCCCCGATTTAGCCACTCTATCCAAATCAAGAGTGGTTACTTGGAACATGTTGCCGGCACCTTCACAGTCGCTACCCGTAATCAAAGGAGTGTGGAAATAGAAGAATCCGTGTTCATGGAAATAGCGATGAATGGCTATCGCCATATTGTGGCGAATGCGGAATACGGCACCGAACGTATTGGTACGCAGACGCATGTGCCCATACTTGCGCATATACTCAAAGCTCTGTCCCTTCTTCTGCATGGGATAGTCGCTCGGACACAAACCATAAATCTCCATCTCGCCGCACCTAATCTCGGAAGTCTGTCCCT
The DNA here is from genome assembly GCF_008016795.1 of Prevotella brunnea. GTDB lineage: Bacteria > Bacteroidota > Bacteroidia > Bacteroidales > Bacteroidaceae > Prevotella > Prevotella brunnea. The sequence continues at coordinate 3,808 of NZ_SDIK01000046.1, read as the reverse complement.
TGCCCTGACTTTCCACCAATTTTCCGGTAACGCTGATGCAGGCACCGGTGGTAATGTTCTTTAGTTGTTCGGGATCGAGGGCTGCCGGGTCGATGACCACTTGAATATTCTTGATGGTGGAGCCATCGTTCAAAGCAATGAAATCGACAGCCTTACTACTACGATGGGAACGCACCCATCCTTTCACGTTGATATCTTTTCCAAAGTCGGTGCACTGTAACGCATCGACGACTTTTGTTCTTTTCATTGATTGTAAAAATTAAGACCTTCGCCCACACCTTGAAAAGATAGTGAGCTTTGGTATTCATATTTCTCTTGGTTTCTTTCTCCTCTTCACGGAGGAGTGTTGGCTGATCTTATTCAAAAGCGCCCATGCGCAACATATCCACTTCCTGCTCGGTAAGGAAACGCCAATCGCCGCGACGAAGGTTTTTCTTTGTCAGTCCGGCAAACTGTACGCGGTCGAGTTTTACCACACGATAGCCCAAGCTCTCGAAGATACGGCGAACGATACGATTTTTTCCGCTATGGATTTCTATCCCCACCTGACACTGGTCTCGGTCGTCGGGATATTCTATGGCATCGGCTTTAATCTCGCCATCATCCAATTCAATGCCATCGGAAATCTGTTGCAAAGTCTGTGGCATAACCGGTTTATCAAGGAAGACATGATAAACCTTTTTCTTCAAGAATTTTGGATGAGTAAGTTTACTTGCCAAATCGCCATCATTGGTAAGCAGAAGCACACCGGTGGTGTTTCTGTCCAAACGTCCTACGGGATAGATGCGCTCCGGACAAGCGTCCTTGACCAAATCCATGACCGTCTTGCGTTGCTGGGGATCGTCGCTGGTGGTAACATAGTCTTTGGGCTTGTTCAGCAGCACATAGACTTTCTTTTCCAAAGAAACGATCTCGTCCTTGAATTTTACCTCATCGGAGCGCAGCACCTTGGTTCCCAACTCGGTAACCACCTCTCCATTCACGGAAACGGCACCTGCCTGTATATACTCATCAGCCTCTCGGCGTGAACAAACTCCGGCATTGGCAAGGTATTTGTTCAAGCGCAAAGGCTCGTTGGGATCAATATTCTCTTCCTTGTATTCAATGCGTTTCTTGAAAGAATATTTCGCATTGGGATCATAATCGGCTGTATGCTGACGGTAGCCGCCCTGTCCGTATCCATTGCGATTGTTATAGCCACGGTTCTGATAACCGCCGCGATTATTATAGCCACGATTCTGATAACCTCCCTGACGAGGTTGATAGCCCCCACGGTTGTTATAGCCGCGATTCTGATAACCGCCACGATTCTGGTAACCGCCGGTGGGATAGGAATGTTCCTCACCTTCTTGATTGTAACGCGGACGATAGCCACCCTGCTGCGGACGAGGCTGGTAAGCGTTTTGTTCTCCGTCCTGATTATAACGAGGTCGATAACCGCCTTGTTGCTGACGGTTCTGATAGCCATAGTTTTGATAACCGCCCTGACGAGAGTGATAATCGTTGGAGTCGCCTTGATTATTATATCTTGGACGATAGCCTCCCTGCTGCGAACGAGGCTGATAACCGCCCTGACGAGCCTGATAGCCTCCATAAGGTTTATTGTTTCTCGGACGATAGTCTCCTTGACGTTCGTCACCGGCGTTTCCCCCGAGATTGGCTCCAAATCCTTCCGGACGGAAGCCCTCGTCGTTTCCGTTACGATTTACGTAAGCTCGTTGTGAATGAATGCGCGGACGCTGCTGATGAACCGCACCACGATACTCTCTCTCTGCGCCATTCTGTCCGTCGGGTGAATAGCCTTCACGGTTAGTTTCATTCTGAACGGACTGACCTTCTTTGTTTTCTAATTCTTCTGTCATAGTTGTTTTACTTTAAATTTTTCACGTTTGACCTCACGGTCATTTTTCTTCATAATTTGTGTTGTATATATTCTCTTTCTTTTTATTTACAAATAATATGTTCCATGCGTCCATCGTGTAGGGAACGAAGGGATGAGTTTACAATCCCGTGTAATTTTGCGGTGCAATCGCCATCAGTTCCTTTTTTACACTTTCGCTCACATTTAATTCCTTGATGAAGTTGTGTATGCTTTCTTCTGTCATGCGCTCGTTGGTTCGGGTAAGAGCTTTCAACGCTTCATAAGGATGTGGATAACCTTCGCGCCGGAGAATGGTTTGTATGGCTTCGGCAACGACAGCCCACGTGTCCTCCAAGTCGGCATTGAGCTTATCCTGATTTAAGATTAACTTGCGAAGTCCCTTCAGCGTACTCTGTATGGCGATTACGCTATGTCCGAGGGGAACGCCCACATTACGCAAGACGGTGGAGTCGGTCAGATCGCGTTGCAAACGGCTGATGGGTAGTTTCTGCGCGAGAAACTGCAAGATGGCGTTGGCAATGCCCATATTGCCCTCACTATTCTCAAAGTCGATAGGATTCACCTTATGGGGCATGGCACTCGATCCGACCTCGCCCGCCTTGATTTTTTGCTTGAAATATTCCATGGAGATATACATCCAAATGTCGCGATCCAAATCGATGATTATGGTATTGACGCGCCGAATGGCATCGAAGATAGAACCCAAATGGTCGTAATTACTAATTTGGGTGGTGAACTGCTCTCGGCAAAGTCCCAATTTCTCGCTCACGAACTTATCGCCAAAGGCTTTCCAGTCATACCGGGGGTAGGCAACGTGATGGGCGTTGTAATTGCCGGTGGCTCCTCCGAATTTAGCGGTAAGTTTACAAGCCTTGAGTGACTGAAGTTGTTCCTCGAGTCGATAGGCAAACACCTGTATCTCTTTCCCCAAACGTGTAGGGGACGCCGGCTGACCATGTGTCTTTGCCAACATGGGTACATCGCTCCATTCGTTGGCATAGGCTGTCAGTTGAGCTATGAGTTCTTCCACTTGCGGAATGAAGACTTCGTCAAGAGCTTCCTTGAGAGAAAGGGGTACGCTGGTGTTGTTGATATCCTGAGAGGTAAGTCCGAAATGGATAAACTCCTTGTAGGCCTCGAGTGAACCAATCCTGTCGAACTCTTCCTTGAGAAAGTATTCCACGGCTTTCACGTCATGGTTGGTAACTTTTTCAATCTCCTTGACGCGTCGTGCGCTATCTTCGGAGAAATCACGATATATCTTGCGCAACTCCTCAAAAAGAGTCGCATCGAACGTTTTCAGTTGAGGTAGGGGGATTTCACACAGACTGATAAAATATTCTATCTCTACTCTCACTCTGTAACGGATGAGTGCGTATTCTGAAAAATAATTGGCAAACTTCTCAGTTTTTCCTCTATAACGACCATCTACGGGCGACACAGCTGTTAATTCATCAAGAACCATAACAATAATTGAAATTAATAGATTGCAAATTTAAGAATTTATATCGAAAGTATTGCAATAATCGAATAATATTTCATTAATATAACAATTGAAAGTTTTTAGCTCAAGTCCATCATAAGGTTATCCCCCTTCGGTTGCATCTTTTCTCATGGCGCAGCGGCAAGAGAATAAAACACCGGAAAACAGTTTTTTTCTTTCTGCCGAACATCTTAATCCTCTTATTTCTTCACCACAATTCTACCTCCGGGGGGAAATGTCTTATACGGATTTAGCTTGTCACAATTCTGACTATAAAAAAAGTAAGAAATTATGACAAAACGTAAAACCCCGCGCGAATTTTCGTATTCGTTAAAGCTGCAAGAGTTAATTGATTATTATTCTAGCGGTTGTTCTCAAGAGTCCATATTGCGTAAGTTGATTGTGTTTAGCTGTTCAATGTTCCAATGGCTGAATTGTTGGCC
>NZ_SDIK01000045.1 GCF_008016795.1 Prevotella brunnea | reverse complement strand
AGCTAAATCCGTATAAGACACCTGAAGGGATAGAAGCCATTGAGGATGCCGCCTTTTATCAATGCAGTGTCACGATGATTAATTTCCCAAAAAGTCTGAAGTACATTGGTTGGCGTGCCTTCTACAAGACCAATTTGGAACCTTATAGCGGCATTACTACAAAAAGTAACAAAAGCTCAACTAAACATACGAAAAATCTTCAACCTATCATAATTCCTGGCAAGACTGCCATAGGTCCTCAAGCCTTTGAAGGAAGTTTTTCAACGTCAAAATTTGAGTGTTCACAAATAACATTCGTGGGTTATCAGGCTTTCAAGGGAGACAAATTTAAGATCACAACACCCATCCCTAAAACAGCGAAGATTGGCGAAGCAACCACAGATACCAAAATTACTGACATGTATAACAATCTACCCGCAGGCACTGACCAACGTTCGGGTGTGGAATCTTTTGCTGAATTCAGCGGCACTGTAAGTTTGGATGACGGTCCAACAACCATCCCTACAGGCATGTTTGAAAATGCTTTCACAAACTTACCTAAATTTGTCATTCCCTATTCAGTGAAGAATTCCATAGAAGAAAGAGCTTTCGAAAATGCCGGTATCCTTAGTTTCAACGACTTGTCTGTAGTAACGAAAATAGGTGCAAGGGCTTTCAAACATGGCTGTATATCAGGCGATTTTGAAATCCTTGATAACGTTACAGAAATTGGCGATGAAGCTTTTGCGTGCAACGGCAAGCTGACAGGGCTTAAAGTGATAGGCTCCAACGACTGCAAGATTGGCGAAGGCATTGTTAGAGGATGCTACAACTTGGAGTATCTTGACCTGCGCAACATGAAAAGCACAGAGGCCAAAAACAACCTGAAGAATTTGTCGCGTGAATTTGACACGGACACCAACCCGAACAAAACCATCACGGCAGGGCTTCCAACCCACACCGTCGTTTATCTTCCCGATGCAGCGGACATCACCTTTGCGGAAGGTCAGGACGTGAACTTTGTCAAGAGCAATGGCTCATGCACAAAACTGAGCTTGCAGGATGGCGCAGAATATGAGTTCCCTTATGCCATCAAAGCCAATCAAGCAGTTTACAACAGATGCAACATGACCATTAACAACATCACCGTAAACCGTGGTTACAATACGGGGTTACCCATCAGCCATTATGAAGGCGACAACTCTCTGACCTCCTACCGCGAATTCTCTGATTTTGCCTCCGGTAAAAACTGCTTCACCGTCTTCCTGCCATACGCCGTGAAACTGCCGAAAGACAACGGCATACGCGCATACAATTTGGACTTACAAACAGAGAGAAGCACGGGTAAAATAAACGAATACACCGGTGAATATGAAATGGAAGAAGTTTATGTGTTTAAGTCAATCCCCGACGGCAGCACACTCGAGGCAAACACACCCTATTTGCTGCGCATCACCAATGGTGGGAACTACACCTCTCAGAATTTCGAAGCGATTGACAATCCGGTGGTAATTGCTGCGTCTGGCAATGACAAGTATGATGAAAATCATGGTGGAAGATTAAAGCCAAAATTCTCTACCCGGGGTGTGACAGACCAAAGCTACGTGTTCACCGGTAGTACCGAAAAAATTCCACGTGTGCCGGGGGGAGGTAGTCGGGAAGACAACCCTTGGACCCTGGGTCGCGATGAAAACGGAAACGATATGTGGAAAAGAATGCCGGAAAAGACAGGTTTCGGTAAACTCATACCTCCTTTCCGCGGGTGCATTATGCTTAAGCCGACTGCTTCCCCGGCCAGGCAGTTTGTGTTGTTACTCACAGAGGACAATAAACCGGCGGGCATCAACGATGTGACAGGAAACACCGATGCACAGAAAGGTGTACAGCAGATATACACCATTGACGGACGCTATGTGGGCACCAACTTCGACAGCCTGCCGTCGGGTATGTATATAGTTCAGGGAAAGAAAATGTTGAAGTAGAAATAAATATGAATATAGGAGAAAAGAATATGAACAAGACTATATGCGACAAGCGTACATACTTGCAGCCACGCATCGAAATCATCAAAATGAGCACGAACGCCGGCATGATGGACACCGTCACCATTGCAAGGAAAGATGAAAATACGGATGAAGCCTATGGAAAGCAGGTGGAATGTGATATGGATGTATGGGACGACGGACAATGATTATGGTTGGAAATACGCAGCAACATTCGGTGAGAAATGCCGAATAAAGCAGAAACCATGATATAAAGCAAAAGGGTGTGTCAATAGGCACACCCTTTTTTATGCTTTATCGAAAAATGGAATGATTAAAGCCAAGATAAAACCAAAGATATCCATCAAGTAAATTAAGATATCCATCAAGTAAATTGTAACAGACTCATCAGCAACTTCCATTGATTCGGATCATGAGAATTACCCCAATGCCATACATGTTTCCTATCATTTTCGGCGTATGCCCATTTTCATGTCATGAAACTTATGAATGACAAAGTAATGACATAAGGGAAGAAAACGTCAAACAACCGCCTGCTTGGATTGCAAGAGGCGGTTGTTTGACGTTTTAAGAACTAAGCTCAAATACCTAATTTGCTTATTTTAAAGTTCCGTTGTTTGCCGCGTTAATCATGTTCTGGGATGCATACAAATAAACTTCCACACGACGGTTGGCAGCACTTACACGCTTATCTTCTATGGGGTTTGCACTACCCAAGCCTTCTACCGTGCGAATTTGTGCAGCCGACACTCCCTGTGAACGCAAATAAGTAGAAACCGATTTTGCTCTTTTCTCTGACAACGGAATGTTGATTTCATCGTTTCCGGAAGCATCTGTATAGCCCTGAATTGCCACATCACAATCAGAATTCTTTTTCATCACGCTTGCGAAATTCGCCAATTCGCTCTTTGAGGTAGCACTTAACGTTGCACTATTCAACGCAAAAAGAATACCTGAATCGAACGTTACTTTCACGCAATCCAACCCATTGGCATCCGTTACTTTCTCAACTTTACCATTTGGCACCTGAGCCGCGGTTTCCCGTGCCACTTTATCCATGTGATGTCCTATCAATGTTCCTGCTCCTGTTCCAACAGCAGCTCCGATAGCCGCGCCAATCATTGTACCTTTGCTATTCTTACCGATAATATTTCCTACAATTCCGCCAAGAACCGCGCCACTACCCGCGCCTATCAAACTGCCTGTACCTTGTTTTGTTGCACAACTTGATACTAATGTCAATGCGCATAATCCTACTGTGAATGTCTTTAAATTCTTCATAATTCAAAAAATCTTATGTTAATTATTATCTATATTTATAGAACACTATCCCATTTTCGATTGCTATCTAATACAAAGATACAACAAATTGTTCTTTATTTAAGCGTTTGCCAACATTTTTTTGTATTTTTGCACAAAGATAAGGCTAAGTAGCCCCATATACGTAGGGAAAATTCCTAAAATCACAAGGGAAACTCCTATCATCAGAACGAAAATAGAAAAACGAAATACTTATGGCAAAAGAACTCAAAGATCTTACCAAGCGAGCCGAGAATTATTCACAGTGGTACAACGACTTGGTGGTGAAAGCAGATTTGGCAGAGCAGTCAGCTGTACGCGGATGTATGGTTATCAAGCCCTATGGCTATGCCATCTGGGAAAAGATGCAGGCACAACTCGACAAGATGTTTAAGGAAGCAGGTGTACAAAACGCCTATTTTCCATTGCTTATCCCAAAAAGTTTTCTTTCAAGAGAAGCAGAGCATGTGAAAGGATTCGCTAAAGAATGTGCTGTGGTAACTCACTATCGCCTAAAATCCAATGAAGAAGGTGATGCTGTGGAAGTTGATCCCACCGCAAAGTTGGAAGAAGAATTAATCATTCGTCCCACCAGCGAGACCATCATTTGGAATACTTATCGAAATTGGATACACTCCTATCGCGACCTACCATTGATGTGCAACCAGTGGTGCAACGTGATGCGTTGGGAAATGCGCACACGTCCGTTTCTACGCACATCTGAATTTTTATGGCAGGAAGGACACACAGCTCACGCCACACGTGAGGAAGCCGAAGAGGAAACAAAGAGAATGCTTAAAATATACGCCGATTTTGCCGAACAATGGCTGGCAATCCCTGTGGTTCAGGGAGTAAAAAGCGAAACGGAGCGTTTTGCGGGCGCATTGGACACCTACACCATTGAAGCGATGATGCAAGATGGAAAAGCTCTTCAGAGTGGTACATCGCATTTCCTTGGACAAAACTTCGCAAAATCTTTCGGTGTAACTTTCTTGAACAAGGAAAACAAGCCCGAATATGTTTGGGCCACCTCATGGGGGGTCAGCACACGCTTAGTGGGTGCCCTCATCATGACCCACTCTGATGATAACGGACTTGTACTTCCGCCTAAAATAGCCCCCATTCAGGTAGTGATCATTCCTATTTTCAAAGGCGAGGAACAGCTGAAGGCAATTTCCGACAAACTGCAACCGGTGATTGACCAATTAAGGAAACTGGGCATTACCGTAAAATTTGACAATGCGGACAACAAACGTCCCGGCTTCAAATTTGCCGATTACGAGCTGAAAGGAGTTCCTGTACGCCTTGCCATGGGCGGAAGAGACTTGGAGAATAATACGATAGAAGTGGTTCGACGCGACACTTTAGGGAAAGAAAGCGTCAGCTTCGATGGCATAGTGGAATATGTAAACAAACTGCTTGAGGAAATTCAAACCAACATATACAAGAAAGCCGTAAACTTCCGCGATGCACATATCTACGAATGTGATGATTATGAAGAATTCAAGGAGAAAGTAAAAGACGGCGGATTCTTCCTCTGTCATTGGGATGGAACGTCAGAGACAGAAGAGAAAATCAAGGAAGACACGCAAGCCACCATACGATGCGTACCGTTCATGTTCGAACAGACTGAAGGAGTTGACATGGTGAGCGGAAAGCCGGCGAAGTACCGTGTTTTAATTGCACGTTCGTATTAACAACAGAGCGACAAATACGTAAAAAGACTATTTAAAAACGGGCATTTGCTTCAATAGCAAATGCCCGTTTCATGATTAAAAAGTCAAATTTTCATCTAATCCTATCAGCTGCTCTTACCAAAGCCTCATCAGCTTTTATTGCCCTCTTTGCCAAAATCACTAAAACGAAAGCGACAAAAGGAAAGCAAGCTGTTATTTGATAATGAAAAATGGTGTTATTGCCGGATATTCTGCTAAAAACAATATACGCAACGTACCAAACAACAAGCAGCAACATAAGAATATTACAAGTCAGCATCTGTCGCTTCCGATGATGAAAATCGAAAATCGCGAAGAGATGGAGAGGCAACGTAAGAAGGAGTATTGCGAATAGAGGCCAAACGCTAAAATCCTTTGCCCCATTTCCATCAACAATCCATAAGTTGAGCATCTTGCTCGCCACACACATTCCATTAGGTTCAAACCAACCTATGGGCAAAGACAAGCAAGTCAGTACCAAGACAAAGGAGAGAAAAAGAAAAATTGTCTGTTTACGCTGTATCATTCCTAAATTTCTTCTTCTTCCAAATTATCCTTAGCCGGATCACGCCAATAAATATTCCCCTCCAAAAATTCCTGAGTTGCCAATAATGTAGGTTTGGGAAGTTTCTCGTAGTAGCGACTTATTTCAATTTGTTCGCGGTTTTCAAAAACTTCCTCCAAGGAATCGTTATAAGAAGCAAACTCTGCCAACTTTCTACTCAAGTCCTGCTTAATCTCAACTGAAATCTGATTAGCGCGTTTTGCGATAATCGCAACACTCTCGTAAACATTACCTGTTTCTTTCCAAAGTTCCAAAACGTCACGAGTGACGGTATTTACAGGCGATTTTGACTTTTTGTAATCCATTCGATGTATTGTTTATATTTCCTAATTATTCTTTCGTAAATTCTTTACACTTCTCAATATACTTTTCAGCTGTAGCTCGTTCTTTTGAATCCGGATATTCATTAATAAATCCGTAACATTCATCTTCAGCATCCTGATATCTTTGCACTTTCTTCTCTTCTACACTCATCTGCGCCAGTTCAAATTTACTTTTCATAACCAGCACCGCAAATTCCTCTCGCAAAGGTGTATAGGGAAAATCGTTCAAAGCGTTCTCAGCAGTAATGATACATGCTTGGTAGTTGTTGCCACCATCGTTTGAACAATTGCCGAAATATGTTCCAAGATTGTAATATAATTTAGCACTGAGAAATTCTTTACGTATCAATTTGTCTTGAAGCTCGAACAATCGCTTTTGAGCTGTTCCTTTCATTTTTCCATTCGGAAAGACATCCAAATAGTCTTGAAAAGCTGCAATAGCCTCCACAGTTGGTGTCTGATCCAATCGTGGCTCCGGAGTGCCGGAATAAAGACTCTGCCCAATATAGAATGAAGCCATTTCCGCGTAATCACCATTAGGATAGATTTGGTAATACTTTCTAAAAGTTTCAGAGGCAGCCTCGTAATCCCTTAATCCGTATTCTGCCATTGCCAACATATACAGACATTCCTGGGCATTATCCGTGCCTTTCATGATGGTTACGAGATCTTGCAAAAGAGGCACGGCAAAACTATATTTTCCATTCGCAAAGCATTCTTTTGCATACTCATATTTGTAGGTATAGTCGCTACTCTTGTAAACTTGGTTATATTCACGAGCACAACTTGTCATAAACAGGACTAAAACCAATGTAATGAAAAAGTTCTTCTTCATAATTCGAATTTGATTTGCAAAGTTACACATTATTCTATAAATAACAAAAGTAGAGTATGTTTTTTAGCAAAAAATCACTTTTCAACGAGAGTAGGCGGATTCCATAAGCAAGT
>NZ_SDIK01000044.1 GCF_008016795.1 Prevotella brunnea | reverse complement strand
GAAGCCTCACGGAGAAATCCGTGAGGCTTTTTTTTGGGCCTATAGCTCATTTTGCAGGCTGAAAAGTGTCATGCCATTCGATATATACACATGTTTCGCCCATTCAAGATACCTTCAGCACTAAATTGACGATTCACATTGCTCAATAGCTCATTTTGCAGGCTGAGACATAGGTGTCTTTCCGATGTATACTAACTTTATGGGCATTTAAGTTGCCTCAAAATTCAAAGTTAGTATGTTCAAAATGAGATGTCGTGCGTGTGGTAGTACTCACACGAAAAAGAATGGTGTTCGCAAAGGTGTACAACTGTATAAATGTCAGGATTGCGGCTATCAGTTTCGCTCCGGTTTCCAAGTGAGCGATGATGAATTGTGGACTGCTTATCAACAACAGAAGCAGACGATCAATGAACTATCGGTACGCTTCAGGATAAGCCTCTCTACGGTCAAGCGTAGGTTGCATGACATCAAGTGTGAGTGGGTGCAACCTCCACTAAACGGAAGCGGTTTTGTCCATCTGGACGTAACGTATTGGGGTCGAAACTTCGGTGTGCTGCTCGCATTGGATACGGAGAGCGGAAAGCCTCTCTATCTGTCCTTTGTAAAGAGCGAGACAGTGAAGGACTATGAAGACGCAGTCGTCAGTATTGAGAAGCGTGGATATGTCATACGCGGTCTAATCATTGACGGGAAAAAGAGCCTCTTCAAGTCTTTCTCCGAGTATCATGTACAGATGTGTCAGTTCCACATGAAGCAGATTGTCAGAAGGTATCTTACGCAGAATCCAAGAATGCTGGCCAGCCGGGATTTAAAGGCTCTTGTGGACAGGCTGCATCGAATCCACGAGGCTGATTTCAGGAGCGAATATCAAGCATGGAAGGAAAAGTGGAAGGGTACGATAGAACACCGCAGCCTGCACAAGGACGGCAGGCTGCATTATACGCACCGACGGTTGAGGTCAGCCATGAACAGCCTTGATTTCTACTTGCCTTATCTCTTTACCTGCCAGCGGGAGGACTGCCGAGGAATGCCCAATACTAACAACAAGATTGAGGGAACATTCACTGACCTGAAGAAAAACTTGAACAATCATAGCGGACTTACACAAGAGAATCGCAAAAGGTTCATCAATGGGTTTTTCTTGGCATTGATAGAAACTCAAAGTATGAAAAAGCAGGAACCACACCCGTAGTGGATCCTGTTCATACTTGTCGTTTTATACAATCCTATTCCTCATGGAGTTGCTCCCCAGCAGAGCCCCATTATGCTTCAGACTGCATGGCAAAGGTATATAAACTCTTTGAATATTCTGAATAAAGCCAGCCTGCAATTTGAGCTATTGAACACCTAATACAAAAAAACAGCCTGCAAAATGGGCGTAATGGACATTTGGTAGGCTGAAAAGCTCCAGATGTCCTTTATTTATTACCTTTGTGCCATTTGAAAACCTATGAATAAAAAACATGTGTATTCTGTGGCAGCTCAAATGTTAAAAAGAACGGTCATCGTCGGGGGCTGCAAATGTATTTTTGCGGTGATTGCAAGAAGCAATTTCAAGGCGGTCGCCGCATTGACAGTACAACATTATGGCAAAGCTATCTGACAGAGAAACGAACCGTCAAAGAACTATCAGTTATGCATAAATGTTCGGAGAGAACAATACGCAGGAAACTGAAGTTGGTAGCAGAGAGTTTTACCCCTTCCTTTCCTAAGGAAGCAACTGTCATAATTGATACAACATATTTCTCCAGAACATTTGGTGTAATGTTATTCCAAGATGCAACTTCGAGAAAGCTCCTTTATCGCAAATTTGTTAAAAATGAAACCAACAAGGAGTATCTCTCAGGACTTGAAGATATAAAAGATAGAGGAACAAAGATAGTGGCGGTAGTCTGTGATGGACACACAGGGCTTTTACAGGCTATAACCTTCTGCCCGGTACAAATGTGCCAGTTTCATCAATTGCAAATCATCAGAAGGCTTCTGACAAATAGCCCTCATTTGCCTGCAAGCATAGAGTTGCTGGCATTGGCAAGGAAGATGTTTACCATCGGAAAGGAGCAGTTCTTAATGGAATTTGGTAAATGGTGTGTCCGGTGGGAGGATTTTCTGAATGAAAGAACGACTCTTATTTCAGGCAAGACTACTTATACACACAGACGACTTAGGACTGCCAAGAGGTCTTTAAGAACACATCTCAAGTGGCTCTTTACATATGAAGAACATACGGAGGTAAACATACCGAATACAACCAATATGTTGGAAGGCTACAACTCACAACTTAAAAGAGCTTTACTGAACCATAACGGATTAAGCGATACCAACAAAAAGAAGTTTATTGATGGATTTCTGAATATAACAAAGTAGGCTAGAAATTGTCAGCCTACCATTTGTCCATTACAAACATCTGGAGCTTTTTCAGCCTACCAAATGTCCATTACGCCGCAAAAATGAGCTATACGCCTTTTTTTGTGTACGCTCGGCATGAGCATTATCCGCTCATCTCTCAAAAGCTCGACTTACAACCAACAGATGGTATTGGATAGCACCTTTGTTCATTACAGTTGGAATCCACTCCTTGAATACTCCATTTTCTTCACTGTCTCGCTCTTTACAAAGGACAGCACCTGACTTTGATTTTTTAGACACCTTAAAAGTCCATAAAGTAAATGTACATCGGTGGTGTGAGAGGTCGGTGAACACGAAAGTAGGAGATAAACACCTATGATTAGTGTTTACCTCCTATTCGATTGTTTTTACTGAATAGTAATTCTTTTATTTCCTATGGTTGTTCGTTAAGCTCGAAGCTCTTTGCGCCCGTTGGTTCTTCCTCACCACCTGGATCTGGCGCAATGGGACCTAAAGGGTTGTCACCCACATTCGTAGTGGATGGATCACACAAGTGATACTCTATATTCACATTCACTATGGTTATGTCAGGAGTGATGTATGTTTTCTTATTCATATTTTCGATATCTTTTTCTTTAGCCCATGCTTTTCTTAAAGTTTATGTTTGAAAAATCATATCCTTCTGTGGAGAGGATTTCCGTATTGTTTGATTAGTGTGGAAATCCTCTGCCACATGGGTAAAGCTTTGTTTCACATTAATCAATAAACAACTATTTTCTTCCCATCAACCACAAATATGCCCACTGGCAGGTCTTCAGTCGATGATCCGTTACTTACCTTTCTTCCGTTGATGTCATAGATGCCTTTTGCCGTGCGGTTGTTTCCTTTTTCATTAGCTTCTTTTAAGGTTTCGATGCTCGTTGGATTGGGTTTTGTTGGGTCAGTGATGAGAATTTTGGCACCGCCTGGCTGATCTTCTGTATATTCCAAATACCATCGTGTTCCCTTCAGTGCGAATGGGTGTTGGTAGCGTGTGAGTGCTCCCTTGTTCATCACATAGATGAAGTTGTCCGGGCTTGCCTGAATCTTCCCATGCTCTGTATTGCTGTCGTTCGAGTAGAAGAAGTTGGTTTTGAGTGTGATGGTTTTTCCGTCTGCCATTCTGTACGATTCGCCGTTCATGGCTGTAATGTCGCTTGTGTTCAACGAAACACCGGGCAAGAAGTAATGTGGACCTGTTGTCTTCACTGTCTCTTTACCAAGTGCCTCGGCTAATGGTGGCCATGTTATCTCGAGATATCGTTCTCCATCTTTCATTGGCATAATCAGGTAGGCTTTATTTTTATGTATGGCGATATCGTCCCATCCGATGGCATCTATATCGACTGTCTCAAATGCAATATTCTTTCCTTCGTGATCAAGCCCTTTCAGCTTTGCTAGTTTTACATTGTTTCCGAAAGCAGTGTATATTTGATCTTTGTTCAGATCGACAGGAACGATGAAAGAATTCCACTTGTTTATTTGGAAGTTGCGGAGCAATGCCATAGTCTGGAATTGCTGGTCTCCAAAGGCATTATAGGGGATCATATTTTCGAAATTCTCAAACATGGGGAATAGTCCTCCAAGGTATTTCATCTGAAAATTGTCGAAAACTGCCCAGTCTTCTGCCGGGTTGGATGTTTGGTTTTCCACCATAACTCCGAATTCGATATAATCTCCCTCGTTGGCCCACACAATGGACTTTGTTATGTAGTTGTCTTTGTTGGCATAAAAGGTCATTCCCGATTCTGTTAAGTTTGTTGGTCCGCCTTCTTTCCATAGTGGGAATGCTGCTCCTGTCATCTGTACGTATTGTTTTTGGTAAGGCACTTCCGGATTTCCGGTTGGTATTGCCGTGAACGAGTTTGTTGCTAATCCTGCATATTGCTTCTTGCTTCCATCCCCGGGTTTGTAGAAACCTTGACAGGATATCATGTATAAACCTGCCTTTTGAATTTTTTGCGTATATTGATAAAATTGTCCTACACCCCCTTTTATTTCTCCGTTATAGAACTGTCCGTACATCACATTGTAAGGTGGGTAAACTCCTGACGGATAGCCAGTGGGATAAGATGTATATTGTTTGTCGGTTTCGGTGAGTGGCGTGAAACTTTTATGATCGCCTTCGGTACTTTTGTGCTCTGCTCTGCTCGAGTGGAGATTACCCACTCTGACGGTTGCCGTGCTTCCTTCGGGTATATTGGTTATCCATGCCGCCTCTGCACCGTTCTCGCGCGAGAGGTTTTGGTCGTATATAAGAAAACTGGCATCGGCAAGATCGCGATATGATCCTGGGGTTTCCTCGAACCTATCAATAAGATCTTTCCGCGTGACGATTACCCACCGGTTGGCATCTTTTCTGTATTTTGTCCCAGAAGCAAATCTTTCTGTACCTATTACATACTTGCGTGCTCCGGTCTTACCGCTATTGGCATAGGTGAGATAGTAAGTTCCGAATCGGTCCGTACCAACATTTTTAGCACGGATGTAGTATTCGTTATTTTTGTTATCATCCTTGAAAAGTTCCCAATCGGTGCCCACATAGGCTGCAGTTTCATTCTCGCCCCTTAAACGATCGATGTATACTCCTAAATCATCACCAGTCTGATGTGAAGGGTCGCTAGATCCTGTTATCACTCCGATATGGTTGCCGTCTGCTGCGTCAGGGTGTTGATAGTCCCCAATCAGCTCCACAATTGCACTTCCTTTGGTTCCTGTACCTCTGTGTACGAGCCATACTGGTATGCCGATTTCAAAGAGTGAGGCTTCTGTACCCCAGTGACCACCCTGGTTGAAAAAGATACGCGAGTTTCCCGCTTCTTTGCAGGCAGCTACATTCACCAGATAGAGAGTGTTCTCTTGTGTAATACTGTTGTTTTTTCCATCCTTATCAATCAGATAGAATTGTTTCTGCGTTGGATCAATTGCGTGTCCCATCCATGGAGTTCCATTGGCTGTCTGTGCTGATGTTGATCGCATTGACATGAATGCCAATATCAATGCGAGCAATGAGTAAGTAATTTTGTTCATATATGATTTTAATTTAGATATTAAGATAACATAACATCATTGAGGGGATACAAAACTAAATATTGCATAAACTATGATCACTCTATGGCTGTACCACAGCTACTATGGGCTTGTCTGTTTGTAATCCGCTTTTCAACAGATGGTTCTACTATCAACTTTTTTAAGCTAAGACAAATTTACCTTATTTTGATAATTTATCAAAATGTTTATTCATAAAAATAGTTAAGAAGAACATAATGGTATTAAAATTAAATTATTGTATATGCGAGTTCGGGATAAGAACTTTTCTTATCCCGAACTCGCGTAACTTTGAATTTTTAGACTTCTTAAATGCCCATAAAGTAAATGTACATCGGAAAGATAGCAATGTTTCAGTCTGCAAAATGAGTTATAGGTCAGTTTTTAAAGAATTTCCCCCGACTCTGCCCATGATGGGTCGTTCGGGGGCTTTGTGTAAAGGTGTAAATCATATATTACACCGGCAAACAATTAGTTATGGATTTAGGGAGTATCCTTAAATTAGGTAACGAAGACTAAATGGTAATACAAAAATGAAGTTTTTGCACAATAGTTGTGGAATTAAAGAACAATTTTGTTACCTTTGCAACCAATTTTGAACAGTATTTACTAATTTATATTCTATTTAATGAGAAAAAGAACGCTTATTATCATGGCACTTTCATTGGCATTGGCCGGCACTACACATGCCGGAGGGTTGCTGACGAACACAAATCAAAACATCGCATTCAACCGGAACTTCGCACGCGAGGGCGCCATCGGCATTGATGGTGTCTATTCCAACCCGGCCGGTGTGGCGTTTCTGTCAAACGGGTGGCATGTCTCCCTAAATATTCAGAACGTTTATCAAACGCGAACCATCAATTCTTTGATGACGGTTCCTGCCTTACAAGGCACACCTTTTTATCAGCCATTCAAATTGAACGGAGGCGATGAGAAGGGTTATAAAAGTTTCACGGGGAAGACATCAATTCCCATAATTCCTTCTTTCCAGATAGCTCGGAACTACGACAAATGGGGATTTCAATTGGGGTTTGGAATTGTAGGAGGTGGGGGTAAAGCCACTTTCAACAAGGGTTTGCCTTCTTTTGAAAGACAACTGGCAATGATACCGGCTTTACTCTATGAACAAGGCATTAAAAGCGATGTTCCTACTTACGGTTTTAGTAGCTATATCCATGGTCAACAATACGATTTTGGATTGCAATTAGGCTTTACCTATAAAGTCAATGAACATTTGGCAGTTTATGGTGGAGCACGCTTCAACTACATTTATAATATCTATGAGGGTAATATCCTTGATATTTCCGCAAACATCGATGGTCAGACGCAAAAGGTATATGATGTGTTCGACAACAGAGCTAAAGGATTGACACAGCTTGCCATTCAAGCCACCAATCAGGCCGCACAGGCCACCGATCCTGCCACGAAACAGAAGTTGGAGGGTGTGGCCAAGCAATATCAGGAGGGTGCAGACAAACTTAATAAGGCAAAACTACAGTTTGCGGATCGTTACCTTGACTGTACGCAACACGGATGGGGGATTACGCCTATTATTGGCATCGATTATAAAATAGGGAAATGGAACTTTGGTGCCAGGTACGAGACGACAACAAAATTTAATATCGAAAATAAAACCAAGCGCGATGATACAGGGTTGTTTGAAGATGGTGTGAACACACCTAACGACCTTCCGGGATTATTGGGTGTAGGTGCACAATATGAAATAACCAAGAATTTGCGCGTCATGGCAAGCTATCACTATTATTTTGACAAAGATGCGCGAATGGATAAGAATAAGCAGCGTTATCTGAGCAGTAACACAAGAGAATATCTTGCGGGAGTGGAATGGGACATTACGCCTGCAATAACGGTTAGTGGTGGCGGACAACGTACCAAATATGGGCTGGGAGACGGCAAATACCTCTCAGACTTGAGCTTTGTTACCAGTAGCTATAGTCTCGGTCTCGGCGCAAAAGTAAGGCTTACGAAGAAAATGCACCTGAATGTTGCTTACTTCTTCACCAACTACGAAAAGTTCAACAAGGAGTATGAGGCTGTAATTGATGGCAATGGCAAAGAAGTAAAAACTCAAAACACCGATAACTTCACACGCTCCAACAAGGTGTTTGGTGTGGGGCTTGACATCGATTTATAGATTATTGGGGATCGATATCGTAATAAATCAGCAGTGCTCCATAGCGTTTTGCTCTCAAGAGAGCTTCTTTGGCGCGGAGAAGATAGGTTCTGGCGAGCCGATAGTCGATACCCGTTTCTAACTTGAGCATTATTTTCCTAATGTGTAAAGTTTTGATGCGGGCAACGGCAGGTTTGTCGGGACCCAAAACTCGGTTTCCAAAGACCTCGCGCAAGCGCGAACCCATCTCCAACGCTGCCGAATTAACGGTATTGTCATCGCGATGTTTCAGATAGACATAGATTAGCCTGCTAAACGGCGGATAGTGAAAGTTTTTCCGCTCGTCGATAAGCTCATTGAAAAAGCCTTGATAATCATGGGCAACCACCTGTCGGATAACGGGTAAATCTTTGTTTTTTGTTTGGAGGATTACCTTTCCTTGCTTTCCTTTACGACCGGCACGTCCACTTACCTGACACATCATCATGAAAGCATGCTCGTATGCGCGAAAATCGGGATAGTTGAGCATGGTATCTGCATCCAAGATGCCCACGATGGAAACATTGTCGAAGTCGAGTCCTTTTGAAATCATCTGCGTTCCGATGAGCAGATTAGTGCGCCCGGAGGAAAAGTCATTGATCAGTCGCTCGTAAGCATTCTTCGAACGCGTTGTGTCCAAATCCATTCTGGCAATGCGTGCTTCGGGAAATAACTCCATGATGGCGTCCTCTATCTTCTCGGTGCCATAACCGCGATTGCGAATTTCCTTGCTTTCGCAGTTCGGACAGCTTTCCGGAACGCGATAGGTGTAACCACAGTAATGGCAGGTGAGCTGTCCCATGTTCTTATGATAGGTTAGCGATACATCACAATTGGGACATTTGGGCACCCAACCGCAGACATGACACTCTACCATGGGAGCGAAACCGCGCCGATTTTGAAACAAGATGACTTGCTCACCACGTTGTATTGCCGCACGAACGGCTCCCAGCAATTGTGGAGAGAACGGTCCTCGCATCATCTTGCGGCGGCGAAGGTCTTTTACATCAACCACTTCTATTTCCGGCAGACGAATATCCTTGTAACGCCGATTGAGCGTTACAAATCCGTACTTTCCCCGCGATGCGTTGTGATAAGATTCCACAGAGGGAGTGGCGGTGCCAAGCAGAGTTTTGGCTCCGAACATTTTGGCAAGTACGATAGCGACCGAGCGTGCATGATAGCGTGGCGCGGGATCTTGCTGCTTGAAACTTGTCTCGTGTTCCTCATCAATGATGACCAACCCCGGATTTTTGAAAGGCAGGAAGACAGCACTCCGCGCCCCGAGAATAATATCGTAAGGTTCATCGGAGAGTTGTTTCGTCCAAATTTCCACACGCTCGGCATCACTATATCTGCTATGGTAGATGCCCAGCCGACTGCCAAAAACTCGTTGCAGGCGTTCCATGATTTGTACGGTGAGAGCTATTTCGGGGAGCAGATAAAGCACCTGCTTGTGTTCGTCGAGAGCTTTTTGTATCAGGTGGATGTATATCTCAGTCTTGCCTGACGAGGTAACACCGTGCAAAAGTGTAACATCATGCGACTGCATTTGCTCGCGAATAGCGTTATAAGCCACCGTCTGCGCATCGTTCAGCGGCTTCACCATTTCGGGATGATAGTCCCCGGTGGAATTGAGCCGCCCCACCTCCTCTTTGTAGGTGGTCAGGATGCGCTTCTCCAGCAGATTGCGCAGAACGGGCTGACCGCAATGTGCCGTGTTCAGGAGTTCGTCTCGTGTTACCGGCTTCAGCGACATTTCCTTCATGCGCATGTCAGGCTGTTCTGACACGCCTGCCAATTGCAAATAATCGAGCAGTAACTTTTGCTGTTTTGTGGCACGTTTCAATCCTTCGAGCAAATGGGTAACGGCTTGTCCGTCATTATAGTCTTCGGTTAGTCGAACGTAGGTTTCCGTCTTGGGTCTGTAGCCCTCTTCCGCTTTTAGCCCGGAGGGTAGGGCAGCTTTATAGACATCGCCAAGGGGCGACATATAATAATCAGCTATCCATTGCCAAAGTTCCAATTGTCGTTCAGTCAAGATGGGTGAAGTATCGAGTACGGAGCAAAGGCTCTTGTATTCCACTCCTTCCACAAGATTTGAAGCCTCGTGTGGCAGGGTGGCGCAAATTCCCACATACTTCTTGCTTTTGCCCAATGGCACGACTACCCTGCTACCGGGCTGTGCCATTGTTTCTAAATGTTCCGGCACAGCATAAGTAAAAGTCCCCTCCAAGGGTAAAGGCAATATCACTTCTACATATTTCATCTTGTATGCAAAGATAGGCTAAAGCAAAAGAATCACAAAGTAAAATCACGGATATTCAACAGAAAATAAAATATTTATTTTCAATTTGATGTTCAATCTCAATAGTGTCCTAAATATTCTTCACCTGTCTTTCCAAGGCTTAGCTGTTGTCTTTCAAAAGCTAAGCTTTTGCACTGCAAAAGGTCATGTATTGGAGTGCAAAAGCTTACCTTTTAAATCCTGTTTGGTATTATCCTGATTATCACCAGATTAAGAGGCGAGCTGCTGACACTGTTTTTGTAATATAATTTCGCAGTGATGGCAGGATTGAATATTTGGTATAAAAGAATCTGTTTCCCACCACCTGAATACACATTGGGACATAAGGAGAAGTGGATGCTATTCGCATGGAGAGTGTATTAATAAAAATATAACAATGGTTTGCGTTTTTTAACTTTGATTTTTTGATTATATAAAGTTAAAAAAATACTTTTGCATTCACATTAATTTATATTAAAATTTAAATTACTAAAAATGAAGCTATTATTGGGACTGTTAGCTATAGCCGCTCAAATATTCGTAATAGGCTGTGTGTGTTTTACATTTATTGTTCAAGTTAAAAACTTGCTCCGTGCCATTAAAGAGAAAAATAGAAAATGGACTATCAGTACGGCAGCAATACTTCTATTTAGTGTTGTAGTGATATACTTTGCTGACCTTGATCAGATGATAGTAAATGTATATCAATCCTTGATACATTTATGGAATTATTTTGGAAGATTTTAGGGATACTCTTTAAAGGGTATGTAGTTATTGGGACCATTTGGATGATTTTCACACTAACACGTGATTTAATTCAATCCATAAAGGAGAGAGATAGAAAAGGGGTTATTACTGTGATTTTCTATATGATTTTCTTTATTGGTATAGCATACTTTGTAGGAGTTCAAGATATGGTCTTGAAATTGTATCATCTTGTATTTTAAGATAACCACAAGGCTGATTATCTAACCGCCAAAAACAAAACGAGGACGCAGCTATGGAAGTTGCGTCCTCGGTTTGTATTACGCTATATCGCTGATTAGAAGAAATATGCCAATCCTATCTGCCAAGAATTGTTGCGACTCTTGCCCTTGCCGACAATGGCATTGGCAGTGCTTGACGCTGCATTGGAGAAACTAACGTCAGCCGTTTTCCCCATGGCGATATTGTAATTGGCACTGATTTGCAGATGGCTGAGAAGTGTTACACCAAAACCGGTATTCACGCTGAAGCTGCTATTTTTCAAGGAATAGCTGCTGCCATACGTCCAATTGAAATCCTTATTGCCAACATTGATGCCCCATTGTGGACCGGCAAAGAAAAAGAGATTGGCTGTGTTGCCCAAGCCCACCGCATAACGAAGATTCACGGGGAGAGCTATCTGCTGCTGTTTCACGGTTTGTTCTTCGCCATTGGCATCGGTGAGCTTGGCGGAGCGATAGTCGTAGAGCGCGGAAGCATCGATGCCGAGACCGGTAAGGGGAAGACTGAATTTGACGGTAGGTCCGACAAACCCACCTGCCTGATTCGACTTGTTGAACACATCGCCTGAGAAGTGGAAATCGGTAACGTTCAAACCTGCCTTAACTCCAAACTTCACTCCTTGAGCTTTTATCCCGGAGGCAAAGAGAAGGCTCGCAAAAATTAACGCGAATGTAAATACTTTCTTCATGTCTATAAAGTTTAAGACGCTCACGATATCTCATAGATACGGCAAGCGTCCGGTTTAAAATATTATTTGCTAAACAAAACTCATGGCTTTCGTTGCGAAAAACTAATGCCGCTGGCGGCGAACCGTTACCCGGGCTGCGCTCTTATTGTTGCTATTGCTGCCGGAGCTACGA
Organism: Prevotella brunnea; assembly: GCF_008016795.1. Lineage (GTDB taxonomy): Bacteria > Bacteroidota > Bacteroidia > Bacteroidales > Bacteroidaceae > Prevotella > Prevotella brunnea. The sequence continues at coordinate 24,227 of NZ_SDIK01000044.1, read as the reverse complement.
CGTGTGGCACGCGTTGATGAACGACTGCCGCGCCGCGAGCTGCGAGATTTCTTTACGGCTTTCTCTGTGGTTTTTGTATCGGCAATGCTATTCAAACTGTCTTTGGCTGCCGGGTTGCCGTAAATATTCTTCTCAAAATCTTTTAATTCGCGCTCAATCTTATTCTGCTCAGCCGTGAGGGCGGAGTCAGTGGAGCAGTATTGCGACAAGGTTCTTCCCAGCATGTTATTCGTCTTATATATCTTTCCATTGTAACGATTCATCGTGAAGTAGTCTTCCACACTCATCGTGGCGGCATTGTTCAGATTACTTGTCATTATCATTTGCTTGGAGAGATATGGTGCGAGGTCATCGTACTTCACCCAGAATAGTGGATACTTCACGGCTCCGGTGCCAAACTCATCGTTTCGATACATGATAGGACAAAGCGCAATCACCTTTCGATGGAAAGTCGAAGTGTTCTGATCGTAGTATGCGCTCTCCTTTATATAGTAGCCTTTTACCTCAGCGGAGGGGATATCACTATTATCCAAACGGATGCCGCGGTCGGTGCGCTCATAATAGATATGATAGTTGTCGAGGAATTGCAAGGGCTTGATGCGTGAAGAATCGTTGAAGACCTCATTTCCATCCATGCGATATTCATAAGCATTGATTCCACCATGGCGCGGACCTGACATCATGAGTTTGAAAATATACGTAAAGAGATTCATTTGTGAGCCAACAGGCTCTGTGGGATAGTAAAGCCCGGAATTGGCATCATCGGTAAGGTTCAACTCGCGATAAATGTCGCGTCGCCACACCACATCTTCGTTCATGGGTACCGCTGTGGGGAAAGAAATCTGCGCGCGAGTGGTAATCGCGTCGGCGTTCGACTTGTTTCTGCCTTGTTGACCGGCTCGGCTGCGTGCGGGTTGAGCACAGAGATTCATGACCGTGAGCACAACACATACTATCAATAATATTCGTTTCATGTTCTATATCTTAAAACCGTGCGTCTTGAAAACAGACGCGTAACGGATGTTTCACTTCAGGTTTATTGTACTATAACTTCCATGTTTCTGCCATTCAGCGTGCGTGTGGTGCCGTCAGGTCCGTGAACAACAACATTGGTTATATAAAACCGCTTGTTTCTGCTCAAGTGACGGAATTGCGCTTTCTGCTGAGCGGAGAAAGAAGCTCCGTTACTTGCCAACGGAACGGCATTGCCCATGGCATCGAAGAAGACGGTGCGGAAACTCTTTACGGTGAACGGAATATCAAGCAATCCATCGTCGATGGCTGCTTGGATGCCGGATGCCGACATCAGTGTTGCTTTCGACAAGCCGCCACTCTTAAATCTGTCGCCTCCCATGGCGATATAAGGTGATGGGTCAGGCAATTTTCTTACCTTGAATTGATACTGACCAATGGTCTTGCCTTTGGCGGAAACGGTAATGGTAACCGGTTGTCCGAAAGTTGAAGGGCGAGCGATGAATTTTCCACCTCCTCGCGCAATCAGCGTGCCGCCCGACATTGTGGCACGAACATCGTTTTGTCCCATGTTGGGAATACTAATCGTCAGCGGATTGTCGAAGCCGGCGTAAAGCACGTTCATCAAATCGGCAGCAATGGTTGCCATGCCCTCGAAAGGTGGCGTGCGCTGCATACCGTCAGGACTGATGTAGCGTTCCGGTTTCGGACCTCCCGTTACCCAGTAGTCTTGTGAGAAGTTTCTCCGAAGCACATTTCCGGCAAGGTCTTTTATCAAGATATAGCCGGATAGCGTATGCCGTCCGGGGCTGCCGGCTTTTATGTTGATTCGATTTCCACTGATGCGCTGTCCGTTTACAAAAACTTGTGGTTGCTGGGTGGAATCTACCGCAGCCAAGAACATTTGTGCTGTCATTGTTTCGCCCGGATAAAGGCGTGTCTGATTGGGGACGACAAATGCCTGCAACTTGTTTACGCGGAGGTCTTTCAATCCTACGTTTGCCACCAGCGTGTGCAACACTTCACCTTCTGCATAGCGCACATCACTCTGCAGCTTCGAAAGCAGGGTTACCGCGGCGGCGGTGGGCATATCCTCGAACATGTATTCTTCCCAATTCTTATTCAAGGAAGGATTGGGTACGTTGGTGGATAAATTGCTTGCGATGATTTTTCGCTGCACCGGGTCGGTAACAAATTTCAATATGCGTTCACGATAACTGTTGATTGCGTTGAAGAGTTTGTGTCCCTGTCCCGTTCCGGGAGCCAACATTACAAAGCTCGAAGCCTCTAAATCTTCTTTGTTCCTGATGTTTAATGGATCTCCCTCCTTTCCGTCTGCTTCACTCACGATCTTTACTTTCAGCTCTTGTGCATAATTAAACAAGGAGTCGCTCATGTTTCTCACGGTCGATGCCATGATGAACCATTCTCTTACCTTCTGTGGATTCTTTTGCATCATTTGCTCCAGTTCGCCAAAGATTGCTTCATTCTCCTTGGTTGAGTTTCCTGTGGTTCGGTTCAGACTTTCCTCCACGATTGAAAATCCGTTAAGCACCTCGGTAGAGATGTTCAGCGCAAGCATTGCCATGAGGACGACATACATCAGGTTTATCATCTTCTGGCGGGGGGAAATCTTTCTCTTTATGATTGCCATTTACTTCTTATCTAATTTTTCAAAGTGTTTTTACAACTTGGTTGAAAACAGATGCGAACAGCCTCTCTATTCCGCATTGGAATGTGGGGCAGGAACAACGTTATCAACCGGTGTTGTAGCACGCATGTTCACGGTCATAGCTTCGATCATGCGAGCATAAACAGCATTGAGCTGCTCTATCTGTTGCGCCATCTTGCGAGTTTGGTCATTTATTTGATCGATGGTGCCTATTTGCTGACTAACTCCTTTCAGCTGCATTTCATACACCTTGGTTATTCCGGTCAGCGTCCGGTTGAGGTTTTCCATCTCTTCGCTGTCTCGAGTCAGACGCTGACTTTGGTCATTCACCTTATCCAACATGTCCGTTAGATTTTTCAATGCTGCCACGTAATGGGTCTGTGCCTCTACCATTTCCGGTGTCTGCTGTTCGGCATTCTCAATCACTTGACTTTGTCTGTTAATCACTGCCGTGGCAATTTGCTCCGCTAAAGGCATTGTTTGTCTTGCGTCTCTATCCGCCTGTGGAATGGAAGACGAAATAGAATGAGGAACTGTGTTGTCCGAGGTCGGGTGGTCGGACAAATCTTCCGTGTTTTCCTCATCTACATTAAAATGTGTAGGGATTTCTTTTCCATCATCAGTTTTATCGAAAGGTCGATCAAAAGCCGAGAGAAAAAACACGACTACTTCGGTTCCCATTCCCACGAACAACATCGTGTTGGCACCGGGTAAATGGGTAAGTTTGAACAATGCTCCCAAAATAACGATAGATGCCCCCCAACTATAGCCGTAGTTCAAGAAAGTCTGTCCGGGAACGGTATCAATCCACTTCTGAAGTTGATAGATAATATTGTATTTGCTGTACTGTGCCATTATCTTCTATTCTTTTTGCGTTTCTTATAACTCTTTTTAGCTTGCTTTGCAGCTTCACTGGATGAACTTGCCAAACTGCGCACACAACGGAATCCAATGTAACTTCGAGGTTGATTTTGATACTCCCAAGTCCGCCATGCGCTTCGTATATAACTTTCCGGGTCTTTCCAGCTACCCCCTCGAACGCTTTTCTTTTTCAAACGATAAGGGTCTTCAACAGCCGCTTTATATTCCAACTGTGGGTTTAGGTCGTTCATAGCGGCAACGCCAGCCTCGGTATAGATGGTACTAGTCCATTCTGCCACATTTCCTGCCATGTCGTACAACCCATTGCTATTTGCATTGTAGATACCCACTTTGCTGGTGATGAGATTGCCATCCTTTGTGTAATTACCGCGATCGGGCTTGAAATTGGCATAGAAACATCCGTTGCCACTCTTTACGTCTTCATTTTCCCAAGGAAACTCATCTTGATTTTTTCCACGCGCGGCATATTCCCACTCTGCCTCTGTGGGAAGGCGATACCGCTGAATGAAACGAGCTTCGCCACCCAAGCCTTTCAGTAGGTAGTTGGTGCGCCATGCGCAAAAAGCATTTGCTTGTTCCCATGTTACTCCTACTATGGGATAATCATTATAAGTGGCATTGCTGAAATAGTTTCGCAGGTAGGTTTCATTGTCGGAATTGCGAAAGTCGTTTACCCAACAAGTCGTATCGGGGTAGATATTGACAATGTAAGTATTCAGGAAATCCCATGGACCTGACAAGGGGCGATTGATCGTTTCCTGATGAATGATTCCCTCATCGTCTATATAAGCCGTGTCTTTGGAGATCATCACTATCTCATCGGGATGAATCGCTATGTCGGTGTTCAGGTTGCGCTCCGCGGGATTCAACCGATTGCGTCGCAAGGCAGCGGTTGTATAATCGTAAATTTCGTATCGATAATTGAGTTGTTTGCCATCGATGCTTTTTTCTCCCGTTACGGGATTGGTAACATATAAGCTTTCAAAAGCGCGCAATTCATCTTCGTTTGGCTTTCGTGGTAAGCGTTTGTTCCAATTAATATGTGGTGGTACGGGGTCTCCGTTCTTGTCTTCCGTAATCATATAGGTTTCGTCTCCCCCATAGGATGGGTCGGCTAAGCGAGTGCGGATAATGGAGTCTTTCACCCATTCAATGAACTGTTTGTACTCGGAGTTGGTCACCTCCGTCTCGTCCATCCAGAAGCCATCGACCGAGATGTCCTTTACCGGTGTGTTTTTCCCCCAAAGACTGTCTTGCTTGTCGATACCCATTTTCAGCCATCCACGTTTTACCAAGGTCATTCCATAAGGGGTTGGTTCTTTGAAGGCTCTTCCACTCACACCTACCACTTCACCTCCTCTTCCCGATGAAGCGGCAGACTTACCCCCGAAACAGCCGGTAAGAGTGCCTGACATGATTATACCCAAGCAAAGAACTGCTATACTTTTTCTCATTTTCATATCTGTTGTTTCTATAGAAATCTGACGCTTTTATGTTTATTTCTGCCTTTCTTTTGTAAATTTATATCTGTCTGATAACTTACGAACAGCTCATGACTTCCGTTGCCGGGATCGGCGGAACTTGTGTACATTTCGTAACTATACCCAATGTTAATCCCATGGAAGCTACCTCCGATATAGGCTGTTACCGAATTTGTGGGACTGTACGACAAGCCACCGTAGAGCATTTTCTTATCATTCTTATATACGAGCCGAGCCGTTAAGTCTGCCCTATAACCATTCCCATCATATCGTGCCAGCACTGTGGTCGGTATAGAAAGAAACGGATTTCTTAACTTAATATTGTATCCGCCTGTTAAATAATATGTGCGATCTATTTGTATTTCATTCGTCTCGCCAAGTTCAACAAGCGGAGCGTTCAGATGCTGAACCGATGCGCCGACATACCAATTCTTTCTTAAATAGTATAATCCGAAGCCAAGGTCAAGTGAGTTACCGTCTATTTTGGAACGGCTAAATGCCGGATCACTCGAATCTTCCACATCAAGTTTCGTACCATCAAAATTCTCCAATAGTAACCCCAACTGTATGCCGGCTGATAGCATTCCTCCAAAAATCGGCTTCCGCAAAGCATATTGCCCAGAAACGCGCTGATGAGTAAAGAGTCCTATTTGATCATTAAGGAGCGAAAGACCCACTCCATGATATTGCTTCAAAAAATAAAGTGGCATATCCGCACCCACATAGAACGAACGCGGGCTATTCTCATAACCGGCGAAGTCGAGCGCATACGCGCCTGTTACGTTCATCTTATTATCTTTCCCCACGCTGGCGGGGTTAAAATAAGGCTCCATTGCCCAATAATGACTGAATGATACGTCATATTGTGCCACGGCCAAATCCGCGACAAACAGAAAAAGTCCTGATATAATAAGCAAACGTCTAAACACGAAGTGATAACGAACGCGGATAATATTTATTGTAAAACTTTTGCAAATAAAATAACAAAAGTGCAAAGAAATATCCGAATGAATTCCTTTGCACTTTCCTATTTTAAGTTAAGAGTATCAATACTCATCCTCGTCGAAGAGGAACAAGACGTATTGAGTTTCAAGTGATTCTACTGCCGTATCAGCCTTTTTAATCATTTTGTTTCGTTGTGTAAGACCATAAAAGGCGCGGTACACACAAATCAATCATGCGAAAGAACTTTCCATTATATGAATGTTCAGACACTTCTCTATTTCTGCTATACTCTTGAATGAGAAGTTTGTATGACCAGACAATATCTTGCTGACATATTGCGGAGAACAACCAAGACGTGATGCGATGTCTGCACGTGAAAGTTTGTGCTCCTGCATATAATCAATAATTTTCATGGCAATGCCTTGCGACCATTTAAGCCACACTTCATTGTCTTGTCTCCACTTGGCTTCTTCGGCAAATGTCGAAGGCTCGCTACTGAGATTTCTTTCAAGAAATTTTAATGTTTTCTCTTTCATAATAAATCCTCCTCAAAAAAGTCCACAAAACTGTCTTTATCAAAGATACCATTCTGCTGCAAATAGTTTCGGCAAGCATTGAGTTTGTCTAATTCCATTTGAGTATGTTCTCTGTCTTGCATTGTTGCTGTGAGTTTTATGGCTCCGCCAGTTACAATGTAAACATTAGGTTCTATCCTTATGGCATATATCCGAAGCCAACTTGCATGCCGTTCTCTGTCCCAATTACGCGCTTTCTCACGCGTCAGTTCATGTATTCTGTTGTCTGTCAGACTTAATGGATGAAAAAGTCCGTCCAACTGTTCGGTGTATGGAAAGTCTAATATCAGGCGTTCAAGAGCTCTTGCATCTTCCATCGTGTCTTTAATGGCATCACTTATCTTCTCAACATGAAAGAATCTTTGTAAATCATCTATATTGGCAAGAAAGAAATCAAGCAAATAGTTGGCATTACTCCACTCGCGGAAAAGCATTGTCAGCTCATCTGCTTCTTTTGCTTCATCTCTGACTGCCCAAAGATGATTATAACCTGTTATGGCTCTTACAAATTTCATATATAATATGTTTCCTGATGCAAATATAGGCATTTAAAACGAAATATGCAACTTATAGGTTGCATATTTCATTTTGAAAATCTTTTTAACGTTCTCTCTTCCTGAAAGTTCTTGCCTCTGTTTATTGCTCCAACCTGCACTCGCTCACTATCCATTAGTCGATAATTCCAAATGCTTTCTCCATTACCTTCATATACATCCAATACATCTGGCAAGTCTTCATAAGGATAATATCCTGTACTTAATTCATGTTCTACATTAAAGAATTCTTCTTCAGGGTAATCAACACAATCGCCATAATGATTTATATAATGGGTTATGCCATTGGGAATATCCCTACTTTATGAAAATAATGTCTTCGAATCAAAATATAGCGATTTGAGCAGTTTATTTGGCGGTAAAAGACCTAAAAAAAGCGATATAGAAATCTTATTATAAAACTTCTATATCGCTTATATTCAACGCCCTAAGCCATTCTTGTGGCTGTTTGAGCGATTAATACTCGTCCTCATTCCATAAAAAATCATCTTTAGAGGGATAGTCGGGCCAAATGTCTTCAATACTATCATATACATCGCCCTCATCTTCTATTTCTTGAAGATTTTCCAACACCTCCAAAGGTGCACCTGATCGAATAGCATAATCAATCAACTCATCTTTCGTTGCCGGCCATGGTGCGTCTTCCAGCTTAGATGCTAATTCCAGTGTCCAATACATAAGCTATATTTTGCCATAAGTTTTGCGTGCAAAAATACCACTTTATTTCTTATTTACAAGGATTTTTCCAAGTTTTTTCTGTTACATTCTCAATAATATTCAAATAACGGGAGAGAACGAAGAAATAATCAGACAGTCGGTTAATGTAAGCCATCAAGGTTGAATCAACGGGAGAAATGGCATCCAAAGCTATAATCAGTCGCTCTGCTCTGCGACAAACGGTTCTGGCAACATGGGCAAAAGAGGCGGAACGCGCTCCACCGGGAATTACGAATTGCCTTAACTCCGGAATGGCTGCCTGCATTTTGTCAATCATCTTTTCGACATGATCGATTAACATCGAATCAACAACAGATTCTTTCAAGTCCTTCTTAAAATCATCTCCCATGGCAAGGTTGCAACCAACATTGAACAACACATTTTGAATTTCAGAGAGTAGATTTAATGTGTCCGGTTCCGTTATATACGAGGAAAGGACACCAAGATAAGCATTCAGTTCATCAACGGTGCCGTATGCCTCGATACGTAAATCCGATTTTTTCACACGAGTTCCGCCAATGAGACTGGTCGTGCCTTTGTCGCCGGTTTTTGTATATACTTTACTCATCGCTGCAATGTTTTAAAAATTAATAATATAGTTTTGTTTGGGTCTGCTATCAAAAAAAGCAATCCCAAGATAATAGAGATCATAGGAAAAACTAACACGGTGATGACTCACGACGGTCTTCCAAAGTAACGCTCCAAATGTATTGTCTCGAATGTCATCCACTATGAGAATGTCATTTGGAGTGATTGTGTCCAAAAAATGGCCTAAAAGAGATGGGCGCGTGGTGGAAGAAAGTACATAAAGGGTCGGTAGGGCAGTAGAGTTTTTGCTCAACTCCAAAGTTTCGTCGAGAAGATGTATCTCGCAATTTGAATTTGCCTCATTTATGAAGGCAGAAAAAACCGGAAATAAATTCTGAGCGATAAACATGTTCCGCGCATTGGAAGCACGAATAATCCTATAAAGCAGTCGTGCTTTTTTCTTCTCTAAATGTCCATGGCCATCCAGCTTGGAATCAATTAGATTATAGACCTGATAATGAGTATGATTATTAATGACCTCACGAACAAAAGAAAAGGCAGAAGGTGATTGAATTCCAAAACCTTGCACATACTTAATTCGTTGAAGCCAAATTATTCTCCGTTGGATAGAATAAGGTAACTTAACCATACATCATGCCTGTAACGCAATGCAAACTTACAAAAAAAAACCGGAAAAGAAAATTTATTGTCAATAAATTATATGATTGTTCATGTTGAAGAGATTAGCTACAAGAAAAACAAAATTCCCCTTCTGTGTATATGCGTTGCTCAAAAAAGGGGCAATCGTTATTATTTGCTGAGATATGCGCTGCGAAACATTTCCCAATCATTGTTCTTTCATTGTGAGTCTTTGTAAATCGTTGCAAATCCATTCCCATGGGGGATACGATTTACTAACCTCTGTGGCGGAACAACCACTTTGTTTTGTTTGTTTGCTGATAGTTGGAACTTAAAAGATTTGACTTTCAGATGGCAAAGACATATTTTTGCCATCCGAAAGCCAATATTCTCTATTCGCATTGAGAGGAATCATAGAACAAAACCATAAAGATCATGAAGGGGAAACAATGTTAACCCTCTTTCATGGTAATTGGGGCAATGAAACTGTCAAGAAGAGAAAAAATGTGCTTTCTCAATCTTCGTTCCATAAATCATAGTCATCCGGGGTAAAGTATTTTGCGGTAGTCGTACCCGAACTGTCCCCACCGGTATCCGGAGGTGTTATGTCGTTTCCACCGGGACCCGACCCGGCTAAAATCATCTCTCTTTCATTCATGCCGATTTCCTGTGTGCAAGGAATTTCATAAACTCTTTTCGTCATAAACTTGTATCATTCAATTTTGTTAACAATTAGCGTTTCGAGACGCTTATCTCGTTTTTGAAAACTTACTCCAGTTCCCAAAGATGGGATGAGGTCTTAATGTTTTTATTTCAAATTGCAAAGTAACAAAGTTTTTTGCGATTACACAAGGTTTTGTCTTGTTTTTTTTATTGTTTCTTTAAAAATGATGGATTCTTGTAATGTTTTGCCAATAGTGTCCTAAATAATTCTATGAAATCTCACACAAAATTGTATCAAATCATGAAATTTTACGTGCTTTCTTCCAAATGCTGAATGGCACCCATCTCTCCTTATGTCTCCAATTCGTATTCGGGTGGTGGTAAACTGCTTCTTTAATACCAAATATTCAATCCGCCATCACTACGAAATTATATTACACAAACAGCGTTAGCAGCTTGCCTCATAAACCATTGAGAATCAGGATAATATCAAACAGGATTTAAAAGGTAAGCTTTTGCACTCCAATCCATGACCTTTTGCAGTGCAAAAGCTTAGCTTTTGGAAAGCAAAAGGTCAGCTTTGTCTCGTATGGGGTAAAAAATATTTAGGATGCCATTGATATTTTACCGATAGAGAAATAAAAAAATGAAAAATATTTATTTTTTTTCTTGCGGTTGTATTTATATTTTCTTATATTTGCAGGCTAAGTAGTGAGGTTTATCTGAAGCATTGTTTCCCAAAGTAGGCGGAACAACGGTTTCGTGAGGCATAAAGTTGTCATGGAAATGATAGAGTCACAGACAAACCAATCTTCTGAAAACGTATATGCTTCCTTGATGGTGAGGGGAGGGTAATCTCCCCGAATGATAGGAGCGCAATGAGACGAACACTAATTGGATGTATGATAATATGAAAAAATGTTTATTTTTTATTGGTCTGCTGGTGTCTTTATTTACCACGGCAGCACCGGTAGATCAGGCTACTGCTTTAAAGCAAGCTATGTCTTTCCTAAATTCCGGACAACGCGGAAAAGCAAGTAAAAATGCCAAGATAAGGCGCGTTGTCCCCAACCTTGCTCCGGCTACCGAGGGTAATTCATCACATTATTATATATTTAATGTTGGCGACAACGAAGGGTTCGTCATTGTTTCCGGCGATGACCGCACCCGGCAGATACTCGGCTATTCCGATCAAGGTGCGTTCGACAAGGAGAATGTTCCGGATGGTCTTCAATATCTCTTGAGCGTATATGACAATGAGATAGGTCATTTGGATGAGTTTATTGCTCAACACGGTGTCTCTAAAGTGCGTAAGGCACCCGTGCAGACTAAGGCTTCCATTGCCCCGCTGTGCACGGCAATGTGGAATCAGGCTGCGCCTTACAACGATGCTTGCCCTATCTCTGAGGGTGAAACAGAAAAGAGCGTGACAGGATGTGTGGCAACCGCCATGTCGATTGTGATGAACTACCACAAGTGGCCCAAGAGTGTGCCGGCGATACCGGCTTACACGTCAAGTGCAAAGAAGCACTATGATGCCACAACTGCATTTACGGTGGATTGGAACAACATGCGCGACATCTACAAGTCCGGTCAATACAGCTCCGGAGAAGGGAACGCCGTGGCGCAACTGATGCGTGCGGTCGGTCAGGCTGTGGAAATGAACTACAGCTACAAGTCGTCGGGTGCGGCAGGTTTCATGATTGCTCCGGCACTGGTGAAGTATTTTGGCTACGATGCCGTTACAACCAAGCGCATCAACCGCAACGAGTACGAAAGTCAGAATGAGTGGAACGACATTATCTATAATGAGTTGAAAGAAAAACGCCCCGTGGTCTATTGTGGGGTCACACCTTCGGGTGGCGGTCACTGCTTCGTCTGCGACGGCTATGCCGAGGGCGACTACTTCCACATCAATTGGGGTTGGGGTGGCATGGTGAACGGTTACTATGTCATTTCCCTGTTGAACCCACCCGCAAGTGGCATCGGTGGCTTTTCCGGTGGCTATTCCATGGGGCAACTCGCCATCGTGGGCATGAAGCCGGGTAGTGGCGACACGGGTGGCGACGAAGTGGACGATGCACAACGACTTACTGTAGCGTCTTTCTCCTATAGTAACAGTGATTTGCGCGGAACACGTTCGGGCGTCTCTTCCAACTTCACCATCTTTGAACCAGGAAGTTCCCTAAATCCATATACACTGAGAAATGATATGTCGGTACAGGTGAATGCCAAATACGGTGTCGGTGTTTACGATGCGGGCGGCAACCTTGTTGCCAAACTTTTGGAAAGTGGAATGAAGACGTGGGGTTCAGGTACATCCTTCAAACATACCAGTCAATTTAAACAAACCTCATGGGGTGCTGGACTTCAGCCGGGCAACTACAAGGTTAAGCCCATCAGTTTTGTCAGTGGGCCGGACAAGTGGTATCCATGTGTCGATGCTGATAAGTATGCCTACGACATGGTCATCACCGAGACCTCATACGTCATGACTCGTGCAGCCGCACCTGTCGGGAAAGCCGCTCTTTTTGTAGAGAATATCGAGTTGGGTGGAAACCTGCGCGTGGGGACGGCGCAAACTGCTGCGGTTACCATCAAGAATCAGGGAACCAAGGAGTTCAGCGACAATGTGAATCTTGTTAATTACGATGGTTATACCACGACGATAGCCTCTGCACCACTAACATTGGCACCGGGCGAAACCGAAATACTCACGATAAACAATTGTGTGTTCGACGTCGCTAAAGACTATCATCTGCGAATTGCCAGAGGCGAATTCAACGACCCTGTTGTTCGAGGCAGCAAGGAAATCGATGTTACCATCGCACCTAAAACAGCTATTGCCCCCGATGTTCAGATTATCGTCAATGAGCCGGACCCGACCACCAAAAAGTTCTTTGGGCAGCGACTCAGCGGTAAGGTGGTTTTCACGAACAACAACAATGAGGAATATTGGGACCGAATCAACGTGAATGTTGTTCACAAGAACGGTACGAGTCTGAAGTTCGTCTCCTCAAAGAACGACATCGTAAGAATTCCCGCACATGAGAAGCTCGAAGTGCCGTTCGACCTCAGCGGGCTGATGGGCGAAAATTATTACTTCGTCGGAACGCTGGTATATCAAGGGAAGGATCCTATCACTCCTGCTGCCACCAGCGACACTTATCAATGCAAGGCAGGAGTGGGCATCTATCATGCCGACGGAACGGTTCAATACGTCAATCCGGCAAGTACGCTCGACTTCAGCAACGCAACAGCGGTTAATTTTGAGGATTTGGGCAGCTCACTGCCTGCTTCGTTCACACCAAGCGACAATGCCAACTGCTTGTATTTCACCAACAGATATCAAACAGTCGGTGCTTCGCTTGAGGGAAAGAACATTGTGAAAGACCGCAAGGCTGAAAACATATCCATCGATGCGGCAAAGGACTTCTATACCCCATACGACTTCACGGTGAAGAAAATCGTTTACGAACGCACGTTCACCAAAGGTAATCCGGGTAATAAGAAAGGATGGGAAACCATTATGTTGCCGTTCGATGTTACTAAGGTAACGTTGAAAGAAGAACCGACAAAGCAACTGACATGGTTTACACCCACGAACAATTCAAAGGGTGCTGCCAACTTCTGGTTGATGGACTTTGTTCAGGAAGACGGCGCAAAGGTGTACTACCAACATGCCGACAAATTCGAGGCGAACCACCCGTACATCATCGCCGTACCGGCAACGAGTTCCAAGTGGAGCAATGAATGGGTCTTGGTGAACAAACCCATGCTGTTTGAGGGTGAGAACGCACTGGTGGTTGCCAATGTCAGGGCACAGTTAAACGGAACGGACTATAAGTTCGTTGGTACGCTTCCGACAAAGCAATTCGACAATATCTATAAATTGAACACAGCCGGCGACAACTTTGAATTGACGGCGTCTGCCACCGTGAAAGCTTTCAACGCCTACTTCATTGATGGCGGAACTTCCGGCGCAAGCCATGCCAAAGCTTTGCAGATTGGGTTTATCAATCCGAATGGCATTGAAGAGATAACCACCGACAATATCATCGGGAGAGGTAATGGTGCCATCTATAACCTGAACGGTATGAAGGTGGCCGAGAGCAGTAAGGAGTTGCCTTCTCTACCGCATGGAATCTATATTGTCAATGGAAAGAAAATTGTAAGATAACCCATTCCTGTTTTATGCCTTGTTGCGGGTATATGAACCTGCAACAAGGCAACTTTAATAGAAATAAACAACGGAATTATTTGTCGCAAACGACCTGCAGATAGATACATTCTCCCTAAACAGAAGCTCGCAGGTTGGATAAATTACTAACAACATTAGAGATACTATTATGATGAGAAAAGCAATCACTTTTGTTTGTCTTTTTATTGTGGCAACTGTCTTTGGCGCCCCCATTACCAAACAAAGGGCACTGAAAGAGGCTACTGCGTTCATTACCAAAAACGCACATAGGATGAGAGGTGCGAATGGGACTTCAGTTGTGCGTCCGAAGTTATCGACAGAAATTGAGACCCCGGCTTATTATGTGTTCAACATTGATAAACAAAAGGGCTTCGTTATTGTTTCCGGCGATGACAAGACAGAAACTATTCTCGGTTATTCTGATAATGGGGAAATAGATAAAAACAATCTTCCTGATGGACTGAAAGCCTTGCTTGAGGCTTATGAGGCGAATGTACGCTATCCTATTGCTAATAGTGCCAACCGAAAGGCACGAGCTGTCGTGGCAACCAAGAAGTCGATCCCTGCCGTCGTACCGGCACACTGGAATCAAGATGCCCCCTACAACAACAATCTCAAAGGCAATCTCACGGGTTGCGTGGCAACAGCCATGGCACAAGTGATGTACTACCATCGATTCCCGGCATCGTGCGGACCTTTGAAGGCTCCGTCGTACGCCTTTTCCGATGTTACGGGAACGACATTCCAATGGGACAAGATGACCGACACCTATTCGAAGCAATACTCTGCGGAATCGGGACAGGCTGTGGCAGACCTAATGCAGTATTGCGGTTACAGTGTGAAGATGGGTTATTCCACCTCTTTCTCAAGTGCATGGATTACCTCTATTCGTCCGGCCATGATAAAATATTTCGGCTACGACCCGGACATGCAGTACGTGGAACGTTTCAACTTTACGGTTAATCAGTGGAACGATATGATGTACAACGAACTCCGGGAAGGACGTCCTGTCATTTATGGCGCCATGACACCGGAAGGCAGCGGACACTGTTTCATTATCGATGGTTACGAAAAAGGCGATTTCTTCCACATCAACTGGGGATGGTCGGGTATGTCCGATGGCTTCTATCGTCTGCCGGAGCTCCATCCGGCATCAGCCGGTTTAGGCGGAGCATCAGGGGGGTACTCCAATAATCAGCAAGCCGTTATCGGTATTCAGCCGGATGACCATGAGAATACCACATCACAGACTCAGCAACGCCGGTTGTCGGTATTTGTAATGTATAAGGAATATCCGGAATACACACGTAGTAATAGTAGTTCTGCTTTTGCCAATATAGGTATTAATTATATAGTCCGCCATCATTTCGATGAAACTTTTACGGCTTATACAGGATTGGCACTTTATCAGGGCGATCGACTGTTACGCCCACTTTATGAGAGACCTACTAGTATCTCATTAAGCGAAGGAGAAGAAAAGAAGATTAGTGCACCTTATTTCAATATCCCGGCTGATGTTCCTAATGGCAAATATCAAATTTGTGCCGTATCAAAGGAAAAGTATGGCGACCCATGGCAGAAGTGTTTGGGTTCGGAGAGGAATCATTTTGATATAGAAATCACTGACACGAAACTTGTCTTTACCAATACTCCTAAACTTGAATTGGTGGAGCAGCCTCAATTCACCGGAACCGAAGTTGGCATACCATGTAAGGCACTGTTCAAGATACGCAATCTTGCGGAGGATTTCCAAGGACCTCTCTGGTTCTATTTCAATCCATCATCCACTAATCCCAAGGCAACAACGGGATCGAGTGTCCATATTGGAAAAGGTCAGATTACTGAGGTTACGTTCAACTTCAAACCCGACCTCTCCGGCTCAAGACGATGTGTTGTTTCAACCGACGATGGGACTATCCTCTATGATGACAATATAACCATCAGTCAGTCATCTACAGCCTATTCGCTTAGCAAAGCTGTAATTACTCTCGATAATGTAGACGCTCCCACTTCCACGACTACGGGTAAATTCTATCATGGAGTGTTGAAAGGAAGCGTGCGCTTTACAAACAGCCATTACTCAAATCTTCCGTTTAAGAAAGGTGTTTCCATTTGGTTGCTCAATGTCGTGAACGGTCAATCTTTCGATTTGAACAACACTTCGACCTATTCGCAGAATGATTTTGTGGGAAATGACAATGAGATACCTGTTGGCACAACCGATATACCATTCGAATTCAAGAACCTGCCTCTCGGTGGAGCGTATGCTATTGTCGCATGTTACATGAATAATGGACAACCTCAACCTTTGGATAAAACCGGTGTTTATATTAGTGCAGAGGGGATTGCGGCAACCATGGCAGATGGCTCTGTTCGCATCTTCAAGCCAACCGATGCAATCGACCTTACAGGGGCTACATCTGCCGACTTTGAAAATCTTCCGCTTGCTTCAATCAACATGACGAAAGTCAGCGAAAACCCGAACTGTTTGTACTTTGTTGGCAAATCGTCCGGAACGATACCGGCACAACTTGCCGGCAAAAACGTCATTGTTGGGGGAGTGGCAGATAATATCCAAC
Source organism: Prevotella brunnea (assembly GCF_008016795.1). Lineage (GTDB taxonomy): Bacteria > Bacteroidota > Bacteroidia > Bacteroidales > Bacteroidaceae > Prevotella > Prevotella brunnea. The sequence goes on along the minus strand of NZ_SDIK01000044.1, from coordinate 7,819 downwards.
TCGTCAATGCTCAACCTTACTTCGCCCCTTACAAGTTCGAAGCAAAGAAGATAGCGTTCAAACGAACTTTCACCAACGGAGCAACAGGTAAACCGGGAGAAACCAAGAAGGGATGGAGTACCCTCATACTGCCTTTCACTGCTACAACTGTTACGGCAAACGATAAAAGCGTAACATGGTTTAAGAGTAAAACCGATCGGACATCTGATTTCTGGTTGATGCACTTCGTGGAAGAAGATGGCAATAAGGTGTTATATGACTATGCCCAAAGTTTGGAAGCGAACACTCCTTATATCATCAATATGCCTAAGCCGGGCAATAGATGGGGCGAACAATATACGCTTACCAATAAGGAATTCACTTTCTCTGCCGACAACGTTACCATTGAACCTACACAAAGAAGGTTGGTAAGTGGTTACGACTATACGTTTGAGGGAACTCTGACAGGTTGCTCGCAAAGCGATATTTATAAATTGAACACCGATGGAGATGCCTTCACGTTGAATTCGACATCCATTGAAATCAATCCTTTTGAGGCATACTTTACGATGAATCATGAGAATACCACTGAAACCGCTGCAAAGCAACTCGCTATTGGAATGATAGATGGTGAGAACGGTAATACGAATGGCATCGATGAGATGGAAATCCAATCAGAAGTCTCGTTCGTCATTTACAATCTCAATGGCATGGAAGTGGGACGTGGCGAGGCTGCGTTACAAGCATTGCCTCATGGAGTCTATATTGTCAATGGAAGAAAAATTGTAAAGTAAGAATTATAATTGATTTCTATGATATTCAAATAAGCCAAATCAACCTGAAACGGATGGAAGAAAAACATCTGTCCGTTGAGGGCTGATGGCATAACTTTTTTACTATTTATTATTGCGATATGTTTAGAAAAATATCATTACTATTCGCTCTATTGCTTTCTGTCGTGGTATGGGCAGGTCCCATTTCAAAAGAGCAGGCGATAAAGGAAGCACAGGCTTTTCTCAATAGCCGACGCAATATGCCCCATACTGCGAAAATGCGGCAAGCGTATAGAGCGCCGAAGCTCATGTCAGCTTCGGAACAATCGTATTTCTATGTGTTCAACGTGGGCGACAACAATGGTTTCGTCATTGTATCGGGCGACGATCGCACCGAACAGATTCTCGGTTATGCTGATGTCGGCTCGTTCGACGAAAGCAAAATGAACCCGAACATGAAATCATTCCTCGACTCATACATTGAGGAGTTCAAGCAGTTGGACAAGTTGAACATTCCCTCGGTCAAGATGCGTGCGAGCCGGAAAGCCGTCATCAAGGCAAGGGAAGCCATCTCGCCACTGGTTGCCCGCCGGTGGAATCAGGATGAGCCTTACAACAATCTCTGTCCGGTCATCAACGATGACCCGAAGACAACAGCGGATGAGACCAAAGATACTAAGAACGGTCGCTTCGTAACCGGTTGTGTGGCAACAGCTATGGCACAGGTCATGGGCTATCATAAATGGCCCAAAACTACGACGGCTGTCATACCGGCTTACACGACGGATGAGCTGCACTACAATATTCCCGAAATGCCGGTGTCAACATTCGACTGGAACAATATGCTTGATGTTTATGGCAGCAGCTATACTCAGGCGCAAGGCGACGCCGTTGCCAAACTGATGCAGTATTGCGGAAGCAGCGTCGATATGTCGTACAACTACAGTTCGACAGGCGGTTCAGGTACTATTGGTGGTTTCGTTCCCCACGCACTGAAAACCTATTTCGACTATTCTGCTACGACGCGTGTTATATTCCGAGAGGCTTATACTGCCGATACATGGGCAGATGTGCTCTATCGGGAATTGGAGGCGAAACGCCCTGTTGTATTCTGCGGTTCATCGCCTTCAGGTGGGCATTGTTTCGTTATGGACGGTTATTCGCAAGGCGAGTATTTCCACATCAACTGGGGATGGGGTGGCTCTCAAGATGGTTACTATCGTCTGTCGGTACTCGAGCCGGGACAACAGGGCATCGGAGGCTTTACCGGTGGCTACTCACGCGGCCAGCAAGCCATAGTGGGCATTCAGCCTAACCATGGAGAAGCTGCTGCGCCGACGGTGATTGCCGAGGGCATTGCACCGGCCATGCAGCGTGTTACTCGTACTTCTAAGGATGTTAATTTCAAGGGAACGGACTTTGGTGATCCAAAGTTCTATGGAGTATCGTTTGTTTTCAAAGCTATAAACACTGAAAAGACAGCTCAAACTTATTATGTTGGCGTAGGACTCTACAACGATAAGGGAGAGCTTAAGACTGTTCTTAGCGACGGAGGAAATTCCCTCACATTTTCTCAGTTCGGTGCCGGTCGTTCCATCTATATTCCTTCAATCGTTGATTTCGGTGCCGGTATTCCATTGGGAACTTACAAGGTTTTACCTATCTATCGGACTGTTTCAGACCCGAACTGGTTACTCTGCGAAGGTTCAACGCGCAACTATGTTGAGGTTGAGATTACAGACACTGAGTACATCGTCACGAAAGCAGAAGATGGGAGCAATAAAAGCTTACAAGCTACATCCACTGTTGAGGGCAATCTGCTGAAGTATGATCCAGAGATAATCAACTTTGACGTTACCAACAACGGCTCAGACTTCTATGATGACGTTTATCTCATGATTGATGGGAAAGCTGACAAGTCAAAAGTAGTATCCTTGTCGGTTGCACCCGGCAAGACATCTCGCGTCTCATTTGGTTACACTCCTTATGAATCACGCGCTTATACTTATAGCTTGGCAACCATTGCCACGCGAAAAAATCCCGATACCGGCAAAGATGAAGGCTACTTTAAAGATATTCCGGGCTCTGCCGGCACATTCACGATTTCGGATAGGGTATATAAACATGGAAAGATTGCTTCTTGCCAGATAACCGTTGATGATATTGACGATTCGAAGAATGTATTCGGTTCAATCATCAAAGGTAAGGTAACCTTCAACAATACCGGCACATTAGATTTTGAAGATAAGGTGCGTATTGTTTTTGCAGACGGTTCAACGGGCAAAGGTCTTGACTATGTAGAGACCACCATCTCCGTTCTCGCCGGACAGTCGGGCGATGTCCCATTCACGTTCAGCGGTCTTGAACCGAACAAGAAGTACGTCATTGCCGGATTTTTCTATGACACTCGATACAATCAGCTCAGTCCTGCTCTTTTGTTTACAGCCAAGGAAGGCGTCTTAGCCGTCAATGCCGATGGCACGTTCAAGAACTACGACCCATCCAAGGTCATGAATTTGACCCATGCGGCAGCAGTAGATTTTCAATCTTCAGCAGTGACGGGCACCATTACACCGAGTGCCAATCCTAACGCACTCTACTATTTCAACGCCAGTGCTACGGTGCCGACCGCTTTGAATGGAAAGAATGTCATCAAGGGCAACGTTGCCGACAAGATAGCGTTGGTTGATGGTTCCGAAGCCGATTTCTTCCCCATTTATAATTTCACTGCAAGCGACATCACCTATACTCGCAATTTCGCGAAAGGCAATGATGGTACTACTTACAATTGGCAGACTATTGTGCTGCCGTTCGATGTTACCGACATCACCGTTAATGACACTTCTTACGATTGGTTCAGAGCCAAGGAAGAGAAAGGCAAGAGCATTTGGCTGATGAACGTATATGGCGAGGACGAATCCGACAACAAAATGTACTACGAATATTCGCAGGAGTTTAAGGCCAACCGACCTTATATCATCGCCGTAGCCGGCAATAGATGGGGAGCAAAGTACGACCTTACAACCAAGGACATCGTCTTCCACGGCACCAATGCAGAGATTGCTTACAACACAAAGGCGGTTGTCTCGACCAACAAGTACAATTTCTATGGCTCTTACCGTACAAAGGCTCTCGAAAGTGCTTATCAGCTCAATGCCACCGGTACGAAATTCGTGGGTATGCCGAGTCTGACCGTCGCACCATTCCATGCCTATTTCAAGTCTGATGGTGAAGTTATCACCGAGACTTCAGGCGCAAAGGAACTGAAGGTGTGCATCCTCGGCGACGACCCCACAGGTATCCATGCTGTCCACGATGAGAACGACGCCTCCTCCCATACCATCTACAACGTCAGTGGCGTGGTGGTAGGTCACGGCAAGGCCGACTTCGACCATCTGCCGAAGGGCGTTTATATCATGAATGGAAAGAAAATTATCAAATAGGAAGTGAAAAGCCCCCACGCCAAATCTTTTAGGGGGGCTTTCTCTTTCTTCTTATAATCAAGAACAGGAATGGGATGAGTCGCGAGAAGTCATAGAAGTTCTGCAAGACCCTTGTTAGCAAGGCGGAGCTTCGACCCCTTCGCGAATACGAACAGACATTTCGGTGATTAAAAATAATATCTTATGAAAAAAATATATTTTCTTCTGCTTGGGCTATGCGTCGGCATGTTGGTGTCGGCAGCACCGGTAAACCCAAGTCGGGCGCAGCAAATAGCCCAAAATTTCATGCAGAACCGAATCGGCATGAAGTCGCACAAAATGAAAAGGGCAATGCGTCTGCCTTTGACCTCGGAGAATACGAAAGGACAGGCACCGTTCTACGTTTTCAACATCAGCGATAACGATGGCTTTGTCATTGTATCGGGCGACGACCGTGCTCCAAGTATCTTGGGCTACTCCGACACGGGCAGCATCGATACCGACCATCTTCCTGCCAATCTTCAGGATTTGTTCACCGGTTATGAACGGCAGATGGAAATCCTTTCCGGAATGGAGGACGTTCCCTATGCACAGAAGATGAAGGCACGCGCTCCAAAACCTACGAAACATTCCATCCGTCCGCTGGTGCCCAGCCGATGGGATCAGGGATTGCCTTATTACAATCAAACTCCCATGGTGAATGGCGAGCATACCGCAACGGGTTGTGCTGCCACCGCTATGGCACAAATCATGTATTTCCACAGATATCCGCAGGGACCGATTCGGAAGAGCATTCCCGGCTACCAGTCTGCTGCCATCCACACGACGATGCCCGAATTGCCCATTACCACTTTCAAGTGGAATGAGATGAGCGATACTTATGCTTCGGATGCCACTGCCGACCCATGTGCAGTGTCAGAACTCATGCTCTATTGCGGACAGGCACTCGAAATGAACTACAATCTCGGTTCAAAGGGTGGTTCCGGCGCATTGTCGCGCCGTTTCTATCCGGCATTTGTTGAGTACTTCGGCTATGATGCCGGGCTACAGTTGGTATCGCGCTCGGAATATTCCTATGATGACTGGAACGATCTTATCTATAATGAACTCGCCAACAATCGTCCGGTGCTCTACTCCGGAGTTACATCAATCAACGGTGGGCACGCATTCGTCTGCGACGGCTATGCTTCCGGTGAATACTTCCATATCAACTGGGGGTGGCACGGTCGTTCAGATGGTTATTTCCTACTCTCGGTACTCTTCCCTGAGATTCAGGGAACGGGCGGAAGCATGGGCAACGGCTTCGGTTTGGATCAGGAAGCGGTCATCGGCATTCAACGACCCAACGGCGGAACAAAACCTTTCATCGCACTCAACATCTACGAAATGTCTGCCACTTCCTACACAAACACTTTCACGCGAACCAACAGCAGTGCCAACTTCACGGGCTCTGCGCCTTGCATGCGCTTCTATAACCGCAAGGGAGCAACAGCACTAAATTACGAAGTCGGACTGGCACTCTATAAGGACGGCGCTTTCGTCGCTGAAATAACGCACTATCCTGCTGAGACCTATGAGAATGGAGGCCCTGTTTACAAAAAGATGAGCGGAGATGTTTCGTTTGGGGCGGGGCTGCCTCTTGGCACTTATAAGGTCTATCCCGTCTGTCGTGAGTCGGGCGCTTCTGAGTGGCATCTCATGGCCGATGCGTTGAAGAACAACAAGTTGAGCTTCAATGCCGAAATAACCGAGACTCAATGCAAGCTCTCACAATCATCAAGCAGCCTTGAGGTCTTGGGTTCGGAACAGCGCGAGGCTATCTATTCCGACAAGGATTTGAAGATTTATGTGACGGTGAAGAACACCGGCGAGGACTTCTCCGGTCCGCTCACCTTGCGCTACAAAACCACCAAGCTTGATGCCATTGCTACCATCAAGGGCGGAACAACGGCCAAAGTACTCTTTTCCGGGCGAGCTCCTTACGTGACTTCCGAGACGACGTATAACTTTACGGTGAAGGATAAGTTGAACGATGTGCAGATTGGTTCCGGTTCATTCACCGTAAAGGTAAAGAGTGGTGGAGATGACGAACTGAAAGGTCCAACCACTATAGACGGAGTGAACGGAAGAACTTTCTATGGCAACACCATAACGGGTAAGGTAACTCTTACCAATAAGCAACAGACACCCGCAACGAATGTGGATGTTACGGTTGCTGCCTTTGACTATAGCGAGCAGAACGGTACCTCGAAAAGTCCGATGGCGACAATGAGGACAAAGGTATCTGCCGAAGGAGGCGCAACGGTAACGTTTCCTTTCACCCTTAGCGGATTTGTGCCCGGCAAGCAATACAGAGTGTATGCCTTGATAAATGGTAGTACCACAACACCAAACTGGTTCGACGACCCCTATACGTGTGCACCGGGTGTTATCATGAGGGATGCCAACGGAAACATAAAGTCCATTGTAAGTTCATCGCCCATCGCTGTTGGCGATATGGAAAACGTGGATTTTTCCGATGCCGATCTCAGCTCGCTTGGAACAATAACACCGGGAAGCAACCCCAACTGTTTGTATTATTTCCCTGCGGGTGCCACGGTTCCTTCAGAACTAAATGGCTGCAATGTCGTTGTGGGAGACCATGCCACTGAAATCCATCTTGAGGCAGACCACAACTTCCTGCCTTTGCGCGACTTCACGGCAGAGAAAATTTCCTATACAAGAACCTTTTCCAAAGGAAATGCCGGCAACCAAATGGGTTGGGAAACCATTATGTTGCCATTCAACGTTACCAAGGTGAGTCTGAAGGACGACCCTTCGAAGACACTGAAATGGTTTACGCCCACTCACAAATCCAAAGGCGATGCGAACTTTTGGCTGATGGACTTTGTGGCTGAAGATGGCAACACAGTCTATTACAACCATGCTGATGAATTCGTAGCCAATCATCCTTACATCATTACCGTTCCGGCACGAAGCGATAAGTGGAGTGAGGATTGGGTGCTGGTGGATAAACCCATGGTTTTCGAGGGAGAGAACACCACGGTGTTTACTAATGCCCTATCGGAGGTGAGTGGGGTGGTTTACACCTTTGTGGGCACGCTCTCTAACAATCAGCTCACCCATGTTTATCGACTCAATGCCACAGGCGACAACTTTGAGCTGTCGGAGTCGGCGAAGGTAAATGCCTTCAATGCCTATTTTGCCGGTGGCAGCTTACCTGCAGTTGGTGGCGCCAAAGAATTGAACATAGGCTTTTTAGACCCTGCGGGTATAGAAAACATGGGCATCGAAGCCACTGATTCTGACCTCTCTGCTCCTGTTTATAATCTCAACGGCATGAAAGTGGCAGTGGGTAAGGAAGCCTTGTCGCGCCTTCCCAAGGGAATTTATATCATGAATGGAAAGAAGTTTGTGAAGTAAATTCTTAAGGAAGAACATTACATCTCGCAATTCTGACGTACACAATGTTGGCATCATGAACGAATGAGCTTGTTGGAAGCGTCATGAATATCGAAAAGAATAGTAAAGGTCGGGTTTCCGCTTTGGAATCCCGACCTTTTTGTAGTCGGTGTGACATAATGCCAAGTTATGTTGCTTGTAAAAGTTTTGCCGGATAGTAATATTGTCTTATACGGATTTAGC
>NZ_SDIK01000043.1 GCF_008016795.1 Prevotella brunnea | reverse complement strand
AATACGAAAATTCGCGCGGGGTTTTACGTTTTGTCATAATTTCTTACTTTTTTTATAGTCAGAATTGTGACAAGCTAAATCCGTATAAGACATTTGGATGGGTGAATGAAGAATATTTAGGACATTGTTGGTCATACCCATAATTAATAAATCCAACGAATGGTTGTACCCTCATGAATTGTTACTTTCGATAATCGTTCTTTGTTAGTTTAATATCCAGCAATGTCTTCTGAGGGGCTTTCCCAGAGTGATAGGTATAACGAAAATTGAATCCTGCATCTTTGTATGCTTTGGTGTTCGTTTCATTCTTTACAGCTTTTAGCAGCGTTTGGACCAATTGTTTCTTGTTGGATTCGATAATCTTAGGATTATCCGCTTCATTAAAGATACTATAATAGTAACGAATGGTTCGAGTATCGGTATCAAAACTCATACTATCCATACGTGTATTATTCCTTATTGGTGTTGGACATCTTTTTGTTGTGTACTCTTTACATTCTTTTGCCACACGTTCTTCCAAATTTTCCTGACAAGCAACCGGTATCAGAAAAATTAGGAATAATGGAATTAGTTTCTTCATGTCTTTATGTTTATATGATAAAAAGATAAGATGACCTCACAATTAGATATTCTTTACCCATGAGCTCGCCGTTGCAAAGATAAGCTTTTTTGCGCATTTTTATAAATTGTTCTTTCTTATTTCTCGTTTTTTATTGGTAAATTTGCATAATAAAAGATAATACCCCCAATGGAAAATATAAGAAATTTTTGCATCATTGCACACATAGATCATGGGAAATCTACATTGGCAGACCGCCTTCTTGAATATACAAATACCATCCAAGTAACGGCAGGTCAGATGCTGGATAACATGGATTTGGAACGTGAGAGAGGAATTACCATTAAAAGTCATGCCATCCAAATGGAATACGAGTATCAAGAAAAAAAATATATTCTGAATTTGATTGATACGCCGGGACATGTAGATTTCTCATACGAGGTTTCGAGAAGCATAGCGGCTTGTGAGGGAGCCTTGCTAATTGTTGATTCTACTCAAGGAGTGCAAGCTCAGACTATATCCAATCTTTATATGGCCATAGATCATGACTTGGAAATAATTCCTATTGTTAATAAGATAGATATGCCCAACGCCATGCCTGAAGAGGTGGAAGATGAAATCATTGAACTTATTGGCTGTGAACGAGAGGACATTATTCGTGCCAGCGGAAAAACGGGCGATGGGGTTTCCAAGATATTGGAAGCAATCGTTGAACGCGTTCCGTGTCCCGTTGGTGATAAAAATGCTCCTTTGCAAGCATTGATATTCGACTCCATATTCAATTCTTTCAGAGGCATCATCACTCTATGCAAGGTGACAAACGGAGTGATTCGAAAAGGCGATAAGGTAAAGTTTGTTCAAACGGGTATGGAATATGATGCAGATGAGGTGGGGGTGTTAAAAATGGACATGAAGCCTACCAAAGAATTATCAACGGGAGAAGTGGGCTATATTATTTCCGGAATAAAAAATGCCACAGAAGTAAAAGTGGGAGATACCATTACTCATATTGAGCAACCTTGCGAACAAGCCATTGCCGGTTTTCAAGTGGTGAAACCCATGGTATTTGCCGGTGTGTATCCGATTGATCCCAATGATTATGAGAATTTGCGCGCTTCATTGGAAAAATTGCAACTCAACGATGCTTCTCTTACCTTTCTTCCTGAAAGTTCACAGGCTTTGGGATTTGGCTTTCGGTGTGGCTTTTTAGGTTTGCTCCATATGGAAATCGTACAGGAACGACTTGACAGGGAATTCAATATGGATGTAATAACTACCGTGCCCAACGTCAGTTACATGGTGTATGACAAGATGGGAGAAAGTAAGGAAGTTCATAATCCATCAGGATTGCCGGAGCCTACTATGATTGAACATATTGAGGAACCATATATAAAAGCTTCCATTATAACATCTGCTGATTATATCGGACCGATTATGACTTTGTGTTTGGATAAGAGGGGGGAACTCGTAAGTCAGAACTATGTCAGCGGCAATCGCCTTGAGTTGATTTTTATGATACCACTGGGTGAAATCGTGATTGACTTCTATGATAAGTTGAAAAGCATCTCCAAAGGATACGCGTCTTTCGATTATCACATCGATTCTTTTCGTCCGTCAAAACTTGTAAAGCTCGATATATTGTTAAATGGAGAGCCCGTGGATGCTCTTTCCACTTTGACTCATGAAAGTAACGCTGTTGGATTCGGGAGAAGAATGTGCGAGAAATTAAAAGAATTAATTCCAAGACAACAATTCGATATTGCCATACAAGCAGCCATAGGTGGGAAAATTATTGCGCGTGAAACGGTAAAACAAGTTAGAAAAGACGTAACGGCCAAATGCTATGGAGGTGATGTCAGCCGTAAACGTAAGTTATTGGAGAAACAAAAAAAAGGCAAGAAACGCATGAAACAAGTTGGTAATGTCCAAGTCCCACAGAAAGCGTTTCTTGCAGTGTTGAAATTGGACTGATTAACAGTGAAGGAGGAATTATTAATGAAAGAGACTATCGAGACCAGAGATATCGCACGCGAATTGGCGCGTAAATATAGTACGATGACCCATGACGAATTGGATGTTCTTGAAAGTATTCTCGTACCCATAAAATTTGCAAAAGGTGAAATGATATTAAAAGAAGGCGAAGTGTGTAAGAATATTTATTATATAGAGCACGGACTTATTCGTCAATTTTATTTCAAAAACGGAAAACAAATCACAGAACATTTGGGCGAAGACCGAACAATTTTCATGTGTATAGAAAGTCTTTTCAGAGAAGAGCCCACAAAACTTCAGGTTGAAGCTTTGGAATCGACGCTTGTTTTCGCTCTGCCGAAACATCGATTGGAACAAGTAGCCTTGCATAATGTTAATATTCAGATACTTTATCGTAAAATTCTTGAAGAAAGCCTTATCATTTCCCAAAAACACGCAGATCTTGTTCGATTTGAGACTGCTCAAGATCGATACAAGAAAATGTGTAAGATGAATCCGCAGGTAATTCTGCGCGCGCCTTTGGTATATATTGCAAGCTATTTGCAGATGACTCCCGAAACATTAAGTCGTGTAAGAGCATCGACGGTTCTTGACTGGTAATCCCCCTATTGTCTTTCCTTAAAAAAGTTGATTTGTAAAGTCAATGGTTGTTGGCATAATGGCATGTTCAACGGGGACTTGAACATTCCCAACGCCGAATACGGAGCACAGACTAATTTTATGAAAAAATCCCCCTCTTCACTCGAATGGAAGAGGGGGATTTTTCTAATTCTTTATGGGTTCACATTTTCGCCACCCGTTGTGCCACCCGTTGTGCCACCCGACGGCTTGGCTTTCTTCTTCTTTTGCTTCTCCACACGGAAGAACTCGACATTCTTAAGTTGGCGGAAATCGGTCGTTGGCGTGAAAATTATCTGCGTCTTCGAGATACACTCCGATGGCTTGAAATCCTCCTCTTTCTCTACCGCTTTCGATGTGAACGTGGGACGGAATGTGCCCAGCGGACCGCCATCGACGATGTAGCCTTGCGAACAAAGCTGGTTCAAAGTCTTGCGGAACTTGTAGAATACGGCTGCCACATCCGCCTGTCCGACGGTGGAATCCTCCACCATGCGCTCGCAAAGTTGGTCGAACGAAATACGCTGTTTCTGACAAACAGGGCTTGCCACAAACATTTCCTTGCCCTTCGACGGACCGAGAGCCATTTTTCGTTTGTTCAGTGAATAATCCATACTGCTAAAAAATTAAATGGTTAATAGATCGCATGGGCAACATTATCCGCACCCTTCGCAGAACCTTCCGTCCACGCGTCTGCCACAAAGATAGGAAAAAGATTTATTACTGTCCGCTAAACATCCCACATTTTTTATGAATTAGGGCTGACACTTCTCACGAGGTATCAGCCCTTTTTGTTATCTTTGCTTTTGTTTCCAAACTCAGATAACATGGGCAAAAGTACACATTTCTTCGGACAGCCGGTATATGGTCAGCTGATAAAATCTCTCGACCATGATAAAATAGTTGAAATAAGCCGTCGGA
>NZ_SDIK01000042.1 GCF_008016795.1 Prevotella brunnea | reverse complement strand
TCAGCTGACCATATACCGGCTGTCCGAAGAAATGTGTACTTTTGCCCATGTTATCTGAGTTTGGAAACAAAAGCAAAGATAACAAAAAGGGCTGATACCTCGTGAGAAGTGTCAGCCCTAATTCATAAAAAATGTGGGATGTTTAGCGGACAGTAATATATATTTTATTTTCATTCTGTCAATGGGTTTTCGGCAATCCTTCGTTTTTTCCTTGTTCTGTGAGATTTTATCCATCCAATTGCCTGCTTATCTGTCTTTTCTCAATTAAAATCGTTATCTTTGCGCTTGGTAAAAACAAGCAGACAGTATGGATGAAGATTTTGATATAAGAGAAGAAAGGTTTACTTCGGCCGAGAAAGACTTTGAAAACGCGCTACGCCCCCCCAAGTTCGATGACTTCAGCGGACAGCGAAAAGTGGTGGATAATTTGCGAGTCTTTGTCGAGGCTGCGAAATATCGTGGCGAACCTCTCGATCATACTTTGCTTCACGGACCTCCGGGTTTGGGAAAGACCACGTTGAGCAATATCATTGCCAACGAGTTGGGAGTGGGATTTAAGATTACTTCCGGTCCCGTTCTCGATAAGCCCGGCGATTTGGCAGGCATTCTCACGTCGCTCGAACCAAACGATGTGCTCTTCATAGACGAGATTCATCGGCTTTCTCCTGTTGTCGAGGAATATTTGTATTCGGCAATGGAGGATTACCGCATCGACATCATGATAGATAAAGGACCGTCTGCCCGCTCCATTCAAATCGACCTCAACCCCTTTACGCTTGTGGGAGCCACCACACGCAGCGGACTGCTTACTGCGCCCCTTCGAGCTCGCTTCGGTATCAATCTCCATCTTGAGTATTACGATCCGGAAACATTGCAAAAAATCATCAAACGCTCAGCCCGGCTTCTCCGCATCCCCATTAAGGACAATGCTGCGATAGAAATAGCGCGCCGTTCGCGGGGCACTCCTCGTATTTGTAACTCGCTTTTGCGCCGCGTTCGCGATTTCGCGCAAGTGAAAGGCAATGGAACCATCGACCATGAGATAGCTCGAAACTCGTTGCAGTCGCTTAATATCGACAGCTATGGTCTTGATGAAATCGACAATAAGATATTGCTTACCATCATAGACAAGTTTCGTGGCGGCCCGGTGGGTGTTTCCACTATTGCCACGGCTATCGGCGAGGATTCCGGAACGTTGGAAGAGGTTTACGAGCCCTATCTCATCATGGAGGGTTTCATCAAGCGAACACCGAGAGGACGCATGGCAACTCCGCTTGCTTACGAGCATTTGGGACGCGGCATGGCAGGTTCCAAAACCGCCGAACCATCATTTTTCGATTGATGGCTATTCTTCCTTGCGCGTGGCGCGAAGCCACGTTTCCGCGTTCCCGGAAGAAGAAAGTTGAGTTTTTATTTGTTTTTTTTGCTTTTTCTGTCACAAAATCCCAACAACTCACGTCTATGTAATTGTAAACCCTTTAAAATTAAAACGCATGAAAGTATTTATTATCGCAATTGCGCTACTCGCAACAAGTATGACCGGATGGGGACAAACGATAGACGATGTCTTCAATCGATTTCAAAACCAAGAAAACGTAACGTTTCTGAACCTGTCAAAGGACATGATTAGATTGGGAATGAGCAGTTCCGATGACCCTGAGTTGGTAAAATTATCGGAGCAGATTGATGGAATGAAAGTATTGGCGTTGGAAAACTCCAGTCCATCGTTAAAGAAAGAGTTGAGAGAGGCTTTCGGGAAATTAAATTTCGGAGAGTATCAGGAAGTAATTAAAGTGAATTCTGAAGGCGAGAAAGTGAAAATCCTAACCAAAGGAACGGAAAATGAAGTAAACAGTCTTATTATCTTCGTGTTGGATGATGAGGATTGCACTTTAGTGAAAATCGATGGACATGTCAATCCAAAGGAAATCGACAAGATAGTAGAAAGTCAAACCAAATAAAATTCATGGCTTATGAGGCGTTTGTTCTTATCTTTAATTCTCGTGTTTGGTGTCGGTATCGGCACGATAGACGCTCAAACCAACTCGGTAAACGTTTCCGATCTGTTCGGTGAGTTCAAAAAATGTGAACACGCGGACTATGTTCATATCCCGAAGCTGTTGATAAAGTTAGCCTCTGTTTTTGCGAAAGATGAGGATGAATCCGATCGGAAAGTGATGCGTGCCGTGTCTTCAGTGAGAATTTTGGATTTGAGCGACTGTTCTTCCGACGTGAAGCTCTCGTTTGCGGACAAGCTGAACCGACTGAAGACGAGCGGATACGAAAAACTTATTCAGCAGAAGTCGAAAGACGAGCAGTCGCTCATCCTGACCAAGATGAAAAAGAACTGCATCCGTGAGCTTGTCATTGTCAGTTCCGATGGCGACGACTGTACCCTGTTGCTGATAAAAGGTAAGATTCGCCCGAAAGATGTTCACGCGTTGATTAACGATAAGAACAGTCTTTTTTCTAAAAAATAAGATACAGGGACATGAACGCCTCCCAATTCAAATCACTCTTCCTGCCATGCCATCGCAAACTCTATGCTGTGGCATGGAGACTTACCGGTAACGGCAAATGGGCGGAGGACTTGGTGCAAGACACTTATCTGCGATTGTGGACGAAACGAGATACACTACACGGCATCGACAATGCGGAGGCTTACAGTGTTACGGTACTCAGGCGGGCGTTCTATGATGTTCAACGCGCCAAACACATCGAAACGGTGGGGAAAGACATCGCCGAAATGCAAATAAAAGAGCACGTGGACATGGCGCGACAGTTGGAAACCATCGACGAGTGTGAACGGATAAAGCAAATGATAACCCGGCTTCCCGACCCACAAGGGAAAATAATGTTGATGCGCGATGTAGAGGAAATGCCTTATAACGAAATCAGTCAAGCAACGGGACTTTCCGAAACAAATGTCCGTACCATACTGAGCAGGGCAAGAAAACAAATCAGAGAACAGATAAAGGAGATGAAAAGATGAACAATAAGGACGATATCAAGAATTTGATTGAAAAGTTTTATTCCGGAACAACCACCGATGCCGAAGAGAAGTTGTTGAAGTTATACTTCAGTGGCAACGACATCGCGGACGAATTGAAGTCGGAACAAAAGCTGTTCCTTGCCTTGTGCCCGAGTGAAGTCTCCATTCCTGATGACTTGCAAGAGCGTGTGGAACGAAGAATAGACCAATGGAACGTCATTGATACGACAGCGCGCCGGCGTGTTACCCGAATCGGACTAAGGTGGGTCATGGGCGTGGCTGCATCGTTGCTCCTGCTCTTCACTGCAGGCATTATGATTTATCACCATGAAAGTGAAGCGCAGACGAGTCAAATGGAAACCATCGACACTTATGAGAACCCGGAAGACGCATATGCGGAAACCAATCGCGCGCTGACGAAATTCTCAAGAAGCCTGAACAAGGGCTTAGAAAAAGTAGAAAACATAACCAACCATCAAATAGATTAAAGAACAATGAAAAGAATATGGCTTTTGCTCTTACTCGGCACTTTCAGTTGCCTGACGTTTGCTCAAAAGGCGCTATTCGATAAGTATGAAGACATGAACGGCGTTACCACCGTATATATCTCAACGGCGATGCTGCGCATGATAAAGAACGTACCGACAAGCAATAAGGATATCTCCAAAATCTCCGGAAAACTCGACCATCTTCAAGTACTTGAATGTGCGAGACCGACGTTGATACCGGAAATCAAGAAGACGGCAATCAACTATTTCCGAAAGATGAGGTACACATTGGTAATGCAAGTAAGGGATGGGGGAGAGCACGTTACCATTTACGAGAAGCGATACAAGAACGGAAAAAACGAGTTCGTGCTCCTGACCACCGAAAAAGATGATTTAAGCATCATCAATGTTTTCGGAAATGTAACCCTGCAAGACATCCAATCCATTACGGCAGGCAAATAATCGGTAGTCATAATTTGGTAATATAGCAGAAATAGCGTACTTTTGCAGGGAGTTCACTTCATCGTGGCTCCCTTTATTTTTTAAGTACAAAACAATGACAACCGGATTATTCGCGGGCAGCTTCGACCCTTTCACCATCGGACACGACTCCATCGTGCGTCGCGCCTTGCCCTTATTCGATAAAATCATCATCGGTGTGGGTATCAACGAACGGAAACAATACATGCTCGATACCGAAGAAAGGGTCGGACGCATTCGTGCCATCTACGCCCGTGAACCTAAAATAATGGTTAAGGCTTATGATGACCTTACCGTTGATTTCGCCAAACGCGAGAACGTCCGGTTCTTCATCAAAGGAGTCAGAAGCGTAAAGGACTTTGAATATGAGCGGGAACAAGCCGATATCAATAGGGCAATCGGTGGTTTGGAAACCATTTTGCTTCTTGCCGAACCTCAATTTGCGAGCATCAGCTCCAGCCTCGTAAGAGAACTTGTCCACTTCGGGCGCGATGTCAGCGAGTTTCTGCCAAAAGCGTCTCATGGCTGACCTCGCTTCAAGGTTTCTTTCTCCCAAGGCAACACGTAAAAAACAACAATAGATGATAACATATAACGCAGATGGAACAAAGCTTCCAAAGATAAAGAAACGCGCCACCACGGAATGGATTAAGGCAGTTGCGGAAAGCTACAAACGCAAAGTGGGCGAAATAGGCTATATGTTCGTGGACGATGACAAAATACTTGAAGTGAACAACGAATATCTCGGACATGATTATTACACCGACATCATCACTTTCGATTATTGTGAGGGAGACATTCTTAATGGAGACATCGTCATATCTTTGGACACCGTGCGCAGCAATGCCAAGAAATTCGGGAAAAGCTATGAAGAAGAGCTATATCGAGTCATCATCCATGGCATTCTACATCTCTGCGGAATCAACGACAAAGGTCCCGGTGAGCGGGAAATAATGGAAGCAAACGAGAACGCCGCATTGAGACTGTTGGACGAAATGCGAGTCGGAAACGAGCGTAAAGGATAGTCGATAGCGCACTCACAGTCTTATTCCAAGTCTTTTTCCCCCTCCTTTCCTTGTAATTCTTGCCACGCGTTGGCAGGCAGTATGGGTTTATATCAACACCTGCACCTATCCGGGCAAAACAAAAGACAAGCATGTTCTTTATTTTTTTGTAGGGCATTGGAAACGCGAAAAACCATCCCTCGCTATATGGGAAAGTTCAATAATGTCCTGAATTTTCTTCATTCATCTATCCAAAGCTTAGCTTTTGCTTTCCAAAAGGTAAGCTTTTGCAATGCAAAAGGTCATGTATTGGAGCGCAAAAGCTAAGCTTTTAAATCCCTATTAATATTGTCTTGATTATCAATAGATTACGAGGTGTGTCCCGAACTTGATTTTTGTAATATAATTTCATGTTGATGGTCGGGAGTGGATGTTCGCTATCAAACGTCTGTTTGCCATCACCTGAATACGAGTTGAAGACATAAGGAGATTGGTGTTATTCAACATTGGAACAAAACACATAAAGTCTCATGATTTGCTGAACCTTGCGTGGGCACAAAATAATTTAAGATACCATTGGGAAAAAATAAAGGATTTCTCAATGCCATGCAACATCAAGAAATCCTAATGACCGATGTGGGTTTATGAATGTCAGGAAAATAACAACCATCGTGTCCCCTGTCTTGACAATAACGCTGAATGAACGACAACAGCCTTCGGCATTCAGTCTGTTATTCGAATAAGAATATAGTTGCTTTTTACAACCGGTCGATAGGTTGATGAGAAGTGTTGATAATAAGTTGTTTGCGAATTTCACTTTAAGGCTTGGGCTTTGCGCGATAAAACTTACTTTCGGAACGAGTTGAAGTGTCCGATAGCCGTTCTCCCCATGGCATTTCATGCGTGAAAGACAATTATCGGGTAGCAACTCCTCCCATGACTTCCAATGCTTTCTTCACGATGTCGTTTTGTTCGTTCCACACTCTGAAATATTCGTTCATGTCCCAGAGGTCGCGCGCTACGAGAGCTTTTAATTGCAGTTCCATGTAGATAATGGAGTTTTTCAACTCTTCCTCATCCTTAGGCTCAATCTTTTGTCGTTTGGCCTCATTCACAATCTCATCCATCAAGTTGTTTGGCACCTTGTATCTCCTTACGAAGTAATCGAACGATTTATAGTGCGATTTGAGCATTTGCCTGTTGTTGTCCATATACCTCAGATAAGCGTTCATTAGAATGTTCTTGATGGTAATTTGTCTGTGGAATCGAGTAAACTTTATGGTGTCCAGCGGAACGAAATAGTCAGGCATGATTCCACCACCACCATATACCGGGCGATGCTTTCGCACCGTGTAATATTTCAATGAGTTGTCGAAATGAATGCTGTCTGCATTGGTGAGTTCTCCATGCTTCAGCCGTTTCTCCAAATCCATTTCGTAATCCTCCTGATTTCCTTTTTTGTAAGGTTTCTGAATACATCTTCCGCTCGGTATGTAATAATGCGCCACGGTGAGCCTGATCATGCTGCCGTCGGGAAGAGGGAACGGACGCTGTACGAGTCCTTTTCCGAAGGTTCTTCTCCCTATGACCATCGCCCGGTCGTTATCCATCAATGCTCCTGTAACGATTTCGGCGGCAGAGGCTGAAAATTCGTTTACCAATACATAAACGTCCATGTCGCGCAATTTACCATTGCCGCGTGCTTTGAAACTTTGTCGTGCAACGCGTCGTCCTTCGGTATATACAATCATGTCGTTGTTCTGCAGGAATTCGTTGGCAATCTGCACTGCTGCCTCGAGATATCCACCCCCATTCTCCTGCAAGTCGAGAATGAGTCGCTTCATGCCTTGTTGCTTCAGCGAATCGATGGCGGTCATAAATTCTTCGTGGGTCTTTGCACCGAAGCTCTCTAATCTGATATAGCCTATTCCCGGGCGAATCATGTAAGAAGCATAGATGGTATGTACCGGAATTTTCGCACGTGTAACGATAAAAGTGAGTTTGTTTTTCACCCCACGTCTTACAATTTCGAGTTTCACCTTTGTGCCCTTCTTTCCCCGAAGTCGTTTCATTATTTCCGTGCGATTCATCTTTACGCCGGCAATGAGTGTGTCGTCCACTGTAACAATGCGGTCTCCTGCCACGATACCCACTTTCTCCGATGGTCCATTCACTACAGGTTGTATCACGACAAGTGTATCGGCAATCATGTTGAACTGCACTCCGATTCCCTCGAAATCGCCTTGCAGTGGCTCGTTCAAATCTTTTGTCTCTTTGGCGTTGGTGTAAGTGGAATGAGGGTCGAGCTCTTTGAGCATTCCTCTGATGGCATCTTCGGTTAGTTTGTCCTCATCCACCTTGTCCACGTAGAAATTTGATACGGCTATCTGTGCCATTTGCAATTTCCTGAGTGGTGAGTTTTCTCCAAAATTTATATTTATCTGTGCTGTCGCCCATACCGGAAGAAGCATGAGAAGTACGGCTGCGAATAGATTTTTTTTCATTTATTTTTGGTGTTATGTTTATGGCGGATGTTGATATAGGTTGCCTTCCATAAGCTAACGGCATCATCCACCTTCCTTGAAGTGGCATTGCTTTATTTGGAAACTTGCTGCTCCCCCTCAGTGATTTCCTCCGAATCGTTTGCGAGATCTTCCTCGATTACGAGATTATCAATAATGAAGTTCTGTCGTTCCATTGAGTTTTTGCCCATGTAGTATTCCAATAGTTTCTGCACTTGATCGTTCTTGTGAAGCGTTACTTGCTCCAATCTCATGTCAGGACCGATGAAATGTGCAAATTCATCTGGGGAAATCTCTCCCAAACCTTTGAATCGAGTGATTTCCGGGTCAGGTCCGAGATTGCGAATGGCGTTCTGCCGTTCCTCTTCGCTGTAACAATATAATGTAACGAAGTCGTTTTTCTTCTCACCTTTCGCCCGTTTCGCGTCAATCTCCTCAATGATTTTTTTGCATTTTACCTTCGTTCTTCTGTTTCTCACTCTGAAGAGTGGTGTCTGAAGCACATAAACGTGTCCTTTCTTGATAAGCTCCGGGAAGAATTGCAGGAAGAATGTAATGATGAGAAGTCGAATGTGCATGCCATCAACATCGGCATCTGTCGCTACGATTACCTTGTTATAGCGTAGCGTTTCCAGTCCTTCTTCAATGTCGAGTGCCGCTTGCAGCAAGTTGAACTCTTCGTTTTCATACACCACCTTCTTAGTCAGTCCGTAGCAGTTCAGTGGCTTTCCTCTCAAAGAGAAGACGGCCTGCGTGTTCACGTCTCTGCTCTTGGTGATGCTTCCACTGGCAGAGTCTCCCTCTGTTATGAAAATGCAACTTTCTTCCTTTCTGTCGTTTTTGGAATCGCTGAGGTGTACGCGACAGTCGCGCAGCTTTTTGTTGTGTAAGCTGGCTTTCTTTGCGCGTTCGCGTGCCAATTTCGTTACTCCCGCCATGGCTTTGCGTTCGCGTTCCGTTTCTTTTATTTTGTTTTCGAGAATATCCGTGAAGTCTTCCTTGTGGATATGCAGGAAATTGTCCACGTTTGTCTTGATGAAATCGCCTACGAATTTGTTGATGGTCTCGCCTTCCGGTGCCATAATTGTGGAGCCCAGTTTTATTTTTGTTTGCGATTCGAAAACCGGTTCTTCCACATTCACCGCTATTGCTGCTACCATTCCGTTTCGTATGTCTCCATACTCGTATTTCCCAAAGAACTCTTTTATGGTTCTTGCGATGTGTTCTTTGAATGCCGACTGATGTGTTCCGCCCTGTGTGGTGTGCTGTCCGTTCACGAACGAGTAATATTCCTCACCGTATTGATTGGTGTGTGTGAACGCTATTTCTATATCCTCGCCTTTCATGTGTACGATGGGATAAAGCGAGTCCACGGTCATGTTGTCCGTCAGCAAGTCTTCCAGTCCGTGTCTGCTGGCTATGCGCTGTCCGTTGTACATGATTGTCAGTCCGGTGTTTAGGTAGGTGTAGTTGCGGAGCATGGTTTCCACAATGTCATCGTGGAAGCTGTAGTTCTTAAAGAGTGTGTTGTCGGGTTCAAAGAAGATGTAAGTTCCGCTTTCGTCTTTTGTCTTCTGTGTTCGGTCTCCCTTCAGTTCTCCTTTCTCGAACATCAGTTCTCTTACTTTTCCTTCTCGAAAGCTCTTCACCTCGAAGTGTTTGCTGAGTGCGTTTACTGCTTTCACACCCACTCCGTTCAGTCCCACGCTTTTCTTGAATGCCTTAGAGTCGTACTTTCCTCCGGTGTTTAGGACTGATACCGCTTCGATCAGTTTTCCTTGTGGTATGCCTCGCCCATAGTCGCGTACCGATACGCGCAAATTGTCATCTATATCGATTTCTATGCGTGTGCCGGCATTCATCTTAAATTCGTCGATGGAGTTGTCCAAGACCTCTTTCAGGAGTACATAGATGCCGTCCTCGGGTAGTTTTCCGTCGCCCAATCGTCCGATATACATTCCCGGACGCGTGCGAACGTGTTCCATGTCCGACAAGTGTCGGATATTATCATCGGTGTATGTTACTGGGTTGTTGTTCATATTCTCGTTTTAGACAGCTTTTCCTTTTTGTTCCGAATGGCTCGATGTTGTGGAAAGTGTTTTTCTGTAGCATCTTCTCTTTTTGTGGTTTTCCGTATCGAACATGCTCCATTGGCTTTGTACGCCTGAGTTGCTTTCCATTTCCACTTGGCTTTCTCCCCATTTAAATCCTCGTTCCACATAGCGTGGGATAAGGTCGTTGAACAAGAGTGCGTTGGCACCTTTTGTTCTGTATTCCGGCAGGAAGCCCAGCAGTAACAGATCCACGCCTTCCGTCTTGCTGTATTTGATGGCTCTCAGGATGTGCCACCATCCGAAAGGCAGCAATCTGCCTCTTCTGCACTTTTGCAGCGCGCGACTCAACGAAGGGATGGTAATGCCCATGCCTGCGATGGCGTTGTTCTTGTTCCCATCTTCGATAACTGTTATCAAGTCTAAGTCGGCAAATGGGAAATACATGTTGATGTATTGGTCTATCTGTCGGTCGCTCAGTTCCGAGAAGCCGTAGATGTTTTTATAGGTATCGTTGATGAGTTTGAACAGCCGTTTTCCGTAACCATCTTGAAAGATGTCTTTTTTCGTGAGTTTTTTCACGTGCAGGTTGTATCGTTTTTCAATCATTTCCGACAGCTTTGTGAGCTTCTCCGGTACTCTGTCGGGCACTTTGATGAGGTATTCCACGTAGTCGTTATCTTTCTCCCATCCTCCGAGTTTCTCCATGTGTTGAGGATAGTAAGGATAGTTGTAGATGGTAGCCATCGTTCCCAATCGGTCGAAGCCCCATGTCAGCATGCCTTCCGGGTCCATATCGGTAAACCCCAAGGGTCCCACGATGTGTTCCATGCCTTTTTCTTTTCCGTAGTCTTCCACGGCTTTTAGCAATGCCGTCGATACTTCCAAGTCGTCTATGAAGTCGATCCATCCAAACCGCACGTCTTTTTGTTTCCACGTGTCGTTTGCCTTGTGATTAATGATGGCTGCCACTCTCCCTGCCACCTTCCCATCTTTGAGCGCGAGAAAGTATTCCGCCTCGCAGAAGTCGAACGCTGCGTTTCGTTTTTTCGACAGAGTGTTGAAGTCATCGCTATATAAATTGGGAACATCGTATGGGTTTCCCTCGTAAAGGTCGTAATGAAACTCTATGAAAGTCTTCAAATCCTTAGCTGTCTCGACTTTCTTTATTTGTACTGACGACATGTCTCTTTAAGTTGTTTTTATCATTCAAATATGCAAAAGTACAAACTTTTCGGTCTTTTTCCAAATCTAATGCTTCTTTTTGAGATTATTTGTTATTTTCCCACGCTTTTTAGTTTTCACCTCTTCATTTGCTTTTCTCGCAAATCAGCAACAGGTGTCTGCCGTCATTGTCGGTGGTGGCAAAGACGTAGTTGTTCCCTCCATCCTTTAATTTTAGTTTTTTGCGCAGTTCAGTGGCACTGATGGGGAAATTGCGAGTGGCAATGTTGGCAGCGGAAATTCCGTTGAGAGCACTTCTTAATTCCTTCTTGTTGAATGTGCTCACTCTTTTTATGACGAAGCCACGTCCCGGAAAGTCATTGATTTCGACATCGGAAACGAACAAATGCGAGTTTCGGCTTATCGCCTCCCCACCATATCGCACCGTCAATTCTCCGAAACCTCCCGCTTTCATGATGGACGCGTTAGGCTCGTAAAGGAAATCCCCCGTTTCTGGCTTTCTCTCCCTGATGATTTCCCGATGTGCGACGGCGACTGTTGCTTCCATTGTGAAATTCTCGTTGTCGTTGATGCAAAATATCTTGAGTGGGTTGGTGCCCTCTCTCAGCACGAAGAGCAATTCCTTGCATTCGTTTCTCACCGACAAGATGTGTATCTCCCTCACAATGTCGGCTGTGGCGTTGAGCTGTGCGTGTGCCTGATGCCAATCAAGCATCGGCGAGAGCTTCACGATGGCGTAACCACTCTTCCTGATTAGTTCGTCTTTCAATTCCAAAAGGTTCGGCGTGCAGTCATTAATCGCCACCGTTTTTCCTCCATGGTCGTCCCTTCTTGCCGGGTCGAGATAAGTAATCGTAGAAAAGTCCATTTCATGGAGAAACTCCGCTCCGTCGCCCTTCACCACCTTTGTTTTCTCCAATCCCAATACTGCGAAATTGTGGGCAGCGATGGTGCAAAGTTGCGACTGTCGTTCCACGTAAGTTGCCTTGCGACCTTGCGCCATGAACGAGAAGTCCACACCCAGTCCACCTGTCAAATCGGTAAGGAAGACCGGTTCATGGTCCCCAACAGTTTGCTCTGCTTTTTCTTCGTCATATTCTGAGGCGAGCCGTTGCACCAATCTTGCCTTGTAACGTGCCGTTTGCTCCGATGAACATTGCTCCATGGCGAGATGTGGCGGATACACGATGTCCTCCTTCTCCGCCCATGAAGGCAGTTTCTTGCGAGCGGTTTGCCACCCCGCAATCTGGTCAAGTGCGAACGGCATGTCGATGTCAGGATATCGTGTCGCGCGCAACGCCAACTCTGTAGGGGAAGAAAGCCTGTGAGCGAGGACAAATTGCTTTACTTCCCGGCTTATTTCCATAGCGTGTGTGCGAGGATTTTCTTTTTCGGATGTGTGGTCGCTACTTTGTTTCATGTCATTTGCAAAGTTAATGAAAAAATATTTTTATCCTTTTCCTTCCCCGATGAAATTGCGAGAGATATGAAATGGAACCATGGCATTGTAAAGATTTATGGTTGAAAAACCAACTTTCCGAAAAGTTGCTTTTAGAAATAAAAATGTTTCTGTTGCAGGTTCATGTGGGCTTTATCGAGCCGAAAAAACGAGGTCTTTGAGCGATTCTGCTTCAATTGCTTACCTTTTGCGATGCAATACCTTACCTTTTGTGTCGCCATTGTTTAGCTTTTGCCACCCAAAAGGTATAGCCATTGCCATAGAAAACGACGGATGAACTTGTGGCTGTTGGTCGTCTTCTTTTTGCATAATCTGTATTCCGTTGTAACACAGTGAGATATGAAAATCAGAATGAATGGCGTATTTGAAATCAAAGTCAAGGCATCTTGAAAAAAGAGACTTCATTTGAAAGCTTGTGTAAAGAAAAATCGCAATCAAAGCCTTAGCCTTGATTGCGATTTTTTCCATTTCGGATGTTCCGTTATTCGTTGTTCCCTTAGAAGCTGCGAAGCCATGCTTTTAGGTCCATCATCAATTCCTCGTGGTATCGGAAGCCTATTTTGCTGCCCCATCCGTGTCCTCCATCCGGATAGACGTGAAGCGAAGCGCGCACATCGTTGCGATACAGCTCCATGTAATAATTCACGCCGTTTGCCGGTGGAACACTGTCGTCGTCATCGCAGAGCGCGATGAAAGCGGGTGGCGTTACCCGGCTCACGTTCATGTCGGCACTGTATTTCCGTTGGTCGTGCTTGCTTGGGTTTCTGCCTAAAAAATTATGAAAACTCTTTCTGTGTCCGTATCCCTCCATCATGGAAACGACCGGATAGAAAAGAATTTGGAAGTTGGGTTTTGCCTCCCCTCTGCCTTGAGTTGCCACGGTCGCCGCGAGATGTCCTCCTGCGGAAAAACCCATGATGCCGACTTTGTTGCGGCTGATTCTCCATGCCGAGGCGTTCAGGCGTGCCAATCGTATGGCTTGTTGTGCATCGGCGATGGGAACTTCCGGCTTTCCGTTCGGCAAACGGTATTTCAAGACGATGGCAGCGATGCCCTGATTTTGGAAAAACTCTCCCCAGTCGTAGCCTTCGGTGTCCATGGACAGACTTTCGTAGCTCCCTCCGGGGCAGATGACGATGGCTCTTCCGGTGGCTTCGCGTTCGAGTGGCAAGTAAACGCGCACCTTTGCGGTGTCGCGCTTGTCCCCATTGTTGTAAGGAGCTCTGCCGTTATAGAGATTTACGTCGAAAGTTCGTTGTGCCATTACCGTCATTGATGCGGCAAAGAGTCCCGTTATCACAAAAAGTTTCCTGAAATTCATGCTCTTATGTTGATTTTATTCTTTTGTTTCTCAGTTCAAAAAACCGGCTGTTTGCGGTTCATCGTTCGAATGTACTCACCTTCTGACAAGATGGCGCAAAGGATTGCGCGGTGAGTGTCGGGAGGCGATGTGGCACAAAGTTAGCAAAAAAGCGCAAAAAAACGGCTTGAGGATTTAGGGTTTTTAGGATATTGGCAGTAATGAGGCAGTTTTCAAACGGAGATAAATTATTTTTGAGTTAATTTAACACATAGACTTCCGAACCGTAATGCGATGAAGGCGGTTGTGTTGCCTCTCGGTCTTACGCCAAATAACCCACCCATTTGGTAATCATATTTTAGTTTTCACAAGCAGATGTTTCATTGTGAGTTGCTTCTCATGTTTTTCACGTGCGCTTTATGGATGACAGAGGCGTTTTTGATTTTCTGCGCTTGATATTTGGTAAAAAACAAGAAAAAGTGGAAATAATATGGCGATGTTCGTGCGTTCCTACTTATTTTTATGTAAATTTGCAACGACCCAAAGTAAAAAAGGCGTTACCGGACGAGCTTTCCGGTCTCTGAACAGGTAACATACAATGAACCAAATCATGCACATATTAGAAAAATTCAGGTACTGTCCCATATGTGGCAGCGAGCATTTTGAACCGCAAAACGATAAAAGCAAAAAATGCGAGAATTGCGGATTTGAGTATTATCTTAATCCGAGTGCCGCTGTCGCGGCTTTTATTCATAACGCACAAGGGGAATTGTTGGTGGTAAGGCGAAAGAAAGCACCCGGAAAAGGTACGCTCGACCTGCCCGGAGGATTTGCCGACATAGGCGAGACCATTGAGGAAGCCTTGAGAAGAGAGGTGAAAGAAGAAACCAATCTGAACGTAACCACAATGAGCTATTTCGCTTCGCTGCCCAATAAATACACTTACAGTGGTTTCGACGTGCCCACACTCGATTCATTCTATGTTTGTACGGTGGATGATACCTCCTGTTTGGCAACCGATGATGATGCGGAAGAGGCACTGTGGCTGCCGTTGGAAGAAGTTCACACCGAGGAGTTTGGAATGCGTTCCATCCGGCGCGCACTGATAAAATATCTTGAAATGAAGCGCAATGCTTAAAAAAGTAGAAATTTTACGCGCTATATATAAGGTGTATGAAAAAGATTGCTTACTTTTGCGCTCTTGAAAAATATATGATGCCGATATGCAAGATAATTTAGTGATAGTAGAGAGCCCTGCCAAGGCTAAAACGATTGAGAAATTTCTGGGCGATGATTTTAAGGTGATGTCGTCGTATGGTCATATTCGCGACCTGAAAAAGAAAGAACTGAGTATCGACTTGAATACTCTGGAACCCGATTACGAGATTCCGGATGAGAAAAAGAAGATTGTCAGCGAACTGAAAAAGAATGCCAAGGCCGCTAAAAAAGTATGGTTGGCATCCGATGAGGACCGCGAAGGAGAGGCCATCAGCTGGCATCTTTGCGAAGTGTTGGGACTTGATGAAGAGAAGACCAGCAGAATAGTCTTCCACGAGATTACCAAACCGGCAATACTCGCTGCCATCGAGAACCCGAGACAACTGGATATGAACCTGGTAAACGCCCAACAGGCGCGCAGGGTGCTTGACCGATTGGTAGGCTTTCGCCTGTCGCCCGTTTTGTGGAGAAAGGTGAAACCGGCTTTAAGCGCGGGACGCGTGCAGAGCGTTGCCGTAAGACTCATTGTTGAACGTGAACGAGAAATAGCCAATTTCAAGTCGGAACCCTATTATCGGGTTAATGCCGTCTTTGCCGTTACGGGCGAAGACGGAACAAAGAATGAAGTGAGGGCGGAATTGAACAAACGATTCAAGACCCACGATGAGGCTTTGGCGTTCATGGAGTTATGTAAGACCTCCAAATTCTTAGTATCTGCCATCGCAAAGAAACCCTTAAAGCGCACGCCCGCTCCACCATTCACCACATCCACTTTGCAACAGGAAGCGGCACGTAAACTCGGATTTACCGTAAGTCAAACCATGATGGTGGCGCAGCGTCTCTATGAGGCGGGACGCATCACTTACATGCGTACAGACAGTGTGAACTTATCCTCGTTGGCTATAAATACGGCAAAAGAAGAAATTGAAAAACTGTATGGAAATGAATACGGAAAGATAAGGAAGTTTCATACTAACAGCAAGGGAGCACAGGAAGCACATGAGGCAATCCGACCTACTTATATGAATAAAACCTCCATTGAAGGAACGAATCAGGAAAAACGACTCTACGACTTGATATGGAAACGCACCATTGCCTCACAGATGGCAGACGCAAAGATTGATAAGACAACCGTGAACATTGCCATTGAGGATGCGGAAGGAAAGACTAAAGAACATCTTTTGTTCGTAGCAACCGGTGAGGTGATAGCTTTCGACGGATTCTTGAAAGTTTATCGGGAATCGACCGATGACGAAAACGATGCCGATGACTTCTCGCACGCACTACCGGCAATGAGACAAGGCGATGAACTGGAACGCAGAGACATTATATCCACAGAGCGTTATTCCATGGGACCAAGCAGATACACGGAAGCAAGCTTGGTACATAAACTTGAGGAGTTGGGAATAGGACGCCCATCCACCTACGCCCCCACCATATCAACCATCCAACAGCGCGAATATGTGCAGAAAGGAGATAGGAAAGGGGAAGAACGGAAATATGTCGTTGATGTATTGCAAGGTTTGAAGATAAGTTCCAAAAACAAAAAGGAGATGGTGGGCGCCGACAAAGGTAAACTCATTCCTACTGATATCGGCATCGTTGTCAATGACTTCTTAATGGAAAACTTCCCGGAAGTGATGGATTACAATTTCACGGCAAAAGTAGAACAGGAGTTTGATAAGATTTCGGAAGGCAAAGCGACATGGAATGCGGAAATGAAGAAATTCTATAAGAACTTTGAACCTGAGGTCGAGGCGGTGATGAACGCGCGATCGGAGCATAAAGCCGGAGAACGCGAACTCGGAATCGACCCAAAATCGGGCAGACCGGTGTTCGTAAAGATTGGTCGTTTCGGACCCGTGGTGCAGATTGGGACAGCCGATGATTCGGAAAAACCAAGGTTTGCGCAATTGCCGGCTGAGAAAAGCATGGGCAATCTGACGCTCGATGAGGCTCTGGAGTTGTTCAAACTTCCGAGAACAGTAGGAAAATTCGAGGACTCCGATGTGGTAATCGGTGCCGGACGCTTCGGACCTTATGTCATGCACGCCAAGAAATATGTCTCTCTGCCCAAGGAAGAAAATCCACTAACGGTAACATTGGAAACCGCCATTGAACTGATAAAGAAGAAACGATTGGCGGATGCACGCCGACATCTCAAGACTTTCCCGGAGGACGATAAGATGGAGGTTATGAACGGTAGGTACGGACCTTACATCGCCTACGACGGAAAGAACTATCGCATGCCGAAAGCATTGCATGCCAAGGCTGCCGAGCTAACGTATGCCGAGTGTCAGGAAATCATTAAGAACGCCCCCGAACCTAAATCAGGACGTGGCAGAAAGAAATAACCCCCATTTCGTCTCCTTATTATTGCGAAAGGAGAACGTAATTCATGATGAATGAAGAAAACAAAGCAAAGGTGAGAAGAATCATCCTTTTAGGTTATATGGGTGCCGGCAAGACAACGATAGGCAAGATGCTGGCAAAAGAGGCGAATATGCCGTTTTACGATTTGGATTGGTACATCGAAAACAGAATGAGAAAAACGGTAAAACAACTCTTCGATGAGCGGGGGGAAGACGGTTTCAGAAAGATAGAGCGAAATCTCTTGCACGAAGTAGCCGAATTCGAGGATGTAATTATCTCGTGTGGCGGAGGAACGCCATGCTTTTTTGACAACATGGACTATATGAACGCTCAGGGGGAAACAATCTATCTGCAAGCCAAGCCGGATGTCTTGTATGGGCATATCCGCATGGGGAAGACCGTTCGCCCACTGTTGCTTAATAAAACGGAGGAGGAGGTGCTGACTTTCATGAGAGAACAGTTGAAGCTCCGCGAACCTTTCTACCTTAAAGCTAAGCACATCCTTGACATTAATCTGTTGGATAGTTACGATAAAATAAAACATTCGGTGGACAAAGTGCGTGAAATGCTAAATGTTTAGCTATTCTTCTCACAGCTTTCATCCTCGATGACAGAAGAAATATCCGAGACACGATACTAACAATATTGCGAAAACATAAAATCAAGAGGTTGCACGACCGTTTGCCTGCCGTTGAAAGCAAAATGAGCAGTTCTCATCAACGAGGAAAATACCCTCACTAATAAAATGAACAATTCTCACTACGAGATAAATGGCTTATATTAACGAAGCAAGCAACTCTCATCACGGTACTGAAAAGTTATGAAAAAATGGACAATTGAAGACGCGAAGGAACTCTATAACATCAATGGATGGGGTACTTCCTATTTCGGAGTAAACGAGAAAGGCGATGTTTATGTAACTCCCTGCAAAGACAACACACAAGTTGATTTGCGGGACATTATGGATGAATTGCTCCTGCGCGATGTTACGCCTCCTGTTTTGCTTCGTTTTCCGGATATTTTGGATAATCGTATTGAGAAAACGTCTTCTTGTTTCAACATCGCCAAAAAGGAATACGATTTCAAAGGCGAAAATTTCATCATCTACCCCATCAAGGTCAATCAGATGCAACCTGTGGTAGGCGAGATTATCTCGCACGGTAAGAAATTCAATCTCGGATTGGAAGCCGGTTCCAAGCCGGAACTTCACGCCGTCATCGCAGTGCAATGTCAGAGCGATTCGCCCATTATCTGCAACGGCTACAAAGATCAGAGTTACATTGAGTTGGCTATGCTGGCGCAAAAGATGGGCAAACGCATCTTTATCGTTGTGGAAAAGCTCAATGAGATTGACATAATAGCCAAGGTTGCTAAGAAGTTGAACGTCAGACCTAATCTCGGTATTCGCATTAAATTGGCTTCCACCGGCTCCGGCAAATGGTCTGACAGCGGTGGCGATGCTTCCAAGTTCGGACTGACCGCCTCTGAACTGCTCAAAGCCTTGGAATTGCTTGATAAGAACGGACTGCATGATTCCTTGCGTTTGATACACTTTCACATTGGTTCGCAAATCACGAAGATACGGCGCATCCAAACCGCACTCACCGAGGCTGCACAGTACTATGTTAATCTAAGAAAGATGGGCTACAATGTAGATTTCGTTGATTGTGGCGGTGGACTTGGCGTGGATTACGACGGCACTCGCTCATCAAGTAGCGAGAGTTCGGTGAACTACACCATTCAGGAATATGTCAACGACTGTGTTTATACTTTCGTTGATGCGGCGAACAAAAGCGAAATCCCTCATCCGAACATCATCACGGAGAGTGGTAGAAGTCTGGCAGCTCATCACTCCGTGCTCGTCATTGATGTCTTGGAGACCGCTTCTTTACCTGAAATGCCTGAAGAATTTGAGGCAAACGACACCCATCATCAGTTAGTGCGTGAGTTGTATGCCATTTGGGATAATCTTGACTCCCGAAACATGTTGGAAGACTGGCATGATGCCGAGCAGATACGCGAGGAGTCGCTTGAGCTTTTCTCACATGGTATGGTGGATTTGAATACTCGTGCCGCCATAGAAGCCATGTATTGGAGCGTCTGCCATGAAATAAACATATTGGCAAAGAGCATGAAACACGCTCCGGACGAACTTCGCAATCTTGACAAACTATTGGCAGACAAATACTTCTGCAACTTCTCGCTCTTTCAATCGCTGCCCGACAGCTGGGCCATCGACCAGCTTTTTCCCGTCATGCCCATCCAACGGCTCAACGAACGCCCCACGCGCAAAGCCACGTTGCAAGACATTACCTGCGATAGCGATGGAAAGATTGCCAATTTCGTAACCGAAGGGCGCACCGGACACGTGCTTCCCGTTCACGCCTTAAAACGTAACGAACCTTATTACATCGGTGTTTTCCTCGTGGGAGCTTATCAGGAAATCCTCGGCGACTTGCATAATCTTTTCGGAGATACCAATGCCGTGCACCTCTCAGTGAAGAACGGCACTTATCACATTGATCAAATCATTGATGGTGAAACCGTGGAAGAGGTGCTGGAGTATGTGCAATACAATCCGAAAAAATTGGTTCGACAACTCGAAATTTGGGTTACCAAGAGCGTGAAGCAAGGAAAAATATCGTTGGAAGAAGGCAAAGAGTTCCTGAGCAACTACAGAAGTGGGCTTTACGGCTATACTTATTTGGAATAATCTCTCGGGGGGAGGGAGCGGTGAAGCCCCTATCAGAGTTTCGAACCGCCTCTCTTCGAATCTATGTTATTTCGCTAATGAATGTTAAATATTAGCGAAATTCACATGAAAGTGTAACTTTCGACCTAATTTAATCGTCAATCAAACAGAGAGGATGAAGAAAATCAGTTTCCGCAATGATGTGTTGCCTTTGAAGAACGAACTCTTCCGGCTCGCTTTGCGCATCACGCTCAATCGGGCAGAGGCAGAAGACATTGTTCAGGATACGCTGATAAAGGTTTGGAACAAACGTTTCGATTGGGATTCGATAGACTCCATCGAGGCTTTCAGCCTGAAAATTTGCCGCAACCTCTCATTGGACAGGATAAAGAAAAAAGGCAACAACAACGAATCGCTGGAAACAACTAACGAAGTTCAGCCGCAGTCTTTGTCCAATCCCCAAGACGAGATGATTCGTCAAGACCACATCCGCTTGGTGAGAGATATCGTAAACTCACTTCCCGAAAAGCAAAAGAGCTGTATGCAGCTGAGAGATTTTGAGGGAAAAGCTTATAAGGAAATAGCCGAGATATTGGAAATAACCGAAGAACAGGTCAAGGTGAACATCTTTAGGGCGCGTCAGGCGGTGAAACAAAAATACAAAAAAATAGATGAATATGGATTATAAGTACATAGAACAGTTAATGGAGCGTTATTGGCGTTGCGAGACGACGTTGCATGAGGAGGATATTCTCCGCACGTTTTTTTCGCAAGAGGACGTTCCGGCTGAATTCTTGCCTT
Source organism: Prevotella brunnea (assembly GCF_008016795.1). Lineage (GTDB taxonomy): Bacteria > Bacteroidota > Bacteroidia > Bacteroidales > Bacteroidaceae > Prevotella > Prevotella brunnea. Next base: position 13,978 of record NZ_SDIK01000042.1, on the reverse strand, counting down.
ATAAAGACTTGTTCGTTTATGGGCGTGAACAAAAGGAAAGCGATGCGTTGGATGATGAGTTCGACCGCAAGGTACTTGGAATGATTCGGGAAGACGAACCCGTGAAAGCACGCACCATAACGATGCGTCAGCGGTTAATCCCCTTATTCAAGGCAGCAGCTGTCGTTGCGATAGTGCTTACCCTCGGAAATGCCATTCAAACTGCCATTCAGCCGAAAGATGCACAGCTCCAACAAACGGAGGTGGCAAACACGAACCAAACGCGAGAAGGACTTTCCGTTGCCAAGGCAGACTCAACTCACTCCGATTCGTTGCAAAGCACCACCTCGCAGCCCCAACAACAGGTCATCATTAAGTAAGATAATTTCAATGCTTTCTCTATAAAATAATCAGATTTAGTAAAACAAGCGAAACTGTGAAGTTTCAATTCTCTAATTTTTTCAATGTGTAAAAACAATAGATGGCCAATATCCCGGCAAGGGATGTTGGCTTTTCTTTTTGTGTTTGTTCTATTTCCTATGTGGAAGCTTTGGCGATATATTTCCATTGAATTATTCTTCTTCTCTTTTTTTTTATTATCTTTGCGCTCGTTATGAAAGAATAAGAATATATTTTGAGTAACTATTCAAAATTAATTGCCACAATATTTTCGTTTGTTTTTTCATTCAGTCTTTTGATTTAAAAAGGGAGTGTAGCGAGCTGCCCGACCGATGAAAGACGAGAAAATGATGAAAAAGAGATGGAAAGATTGTAGGAAAGTAAAATTAAAGAAACCAAGAAAGATATATACGTTTAATTTTTGAACACCATCTTACCACTATTCATACCCTATAAACATGAAAAAGAAGAATATTCTCACGTCAATCCTGCTGTGTCATTTGCTGTTTTCCATTTCCACCACGGCTTATGCTCAAAACGACACCATTCGCTCCCGAAGTGTTTTCCTTGAGTTTGGAGGTGGCTCCAATGGCGTTGGCATCAATTACGATGCGCGTTTCAAGGAAGATTCCAAATGGGGCTATCGCGTTGGGTTTGCTTTTGGTTATTCTAAGGCAAACTATTTTTTCGCAGCGGGTACTTCGACTCGGGTTTACAGTATTCCGCTTGAAGTAAATTATCTGCTTGGAAAAGGCAAAAACCGCCTCGAAATGGGATTGGGTGTTAATACCGGATATTACAACGACCACATCGCAGTGGCTGAACATTTTAAGTTTGAAGCAGAGCAATGGAGAATTGCCTATAAAAACATATCCGAAAACAACATCTCCTCCTTCGCTTATTTGAATATCGGGTATCGTTATACCCACAAACGTGGATTTCAGTTCCGTATTGGCATCACTCCCGCTTGCATGATTACCAATAACCGGTATTGTGGCAGAGAGGCACTTTTGGGTTTATACATTAGTTTTGGTAAGGCGTTCTAAACGCTATTTGTTGTCGGTTATCGAACAAAGCCTCTTCGCACCGGACTGTGTGAGGAGGCTTTGTTCGATTTATGGTTTGCGAAAGAGCGCGTTGGAACGCCGGTCGGCAAGATTTATAGCAATGCTTGTATCTCCGCTTCGAGATTTTTTATCTGTCCCGGATTTCTTACGATGTTATTTCCCCGGTCAATGAGGTAAATAATTGGCGTGGCAGTGGCTGCCTCCGTGTAAGCCCGGCTTATGCCCGTGTTGTCGAAGACGTTAATCCATGGCAGGTTTGCCACCTGTTCTTTCCAAAAATGCTCATTGTCATCGAGCGATACCATGAAGATTTCCAAACCTTTTGAATGATACTTCTCATAGAGTTCGCGCATCCGCATGATGTATTCCGTGGAGCCTTTCATTCCGAAGATGTGAAAATCCAAAAGCACCACCTGACCTTTCAAGTCGGTCAGATGCCGTTCGTTGCCCACGTTGTCGCGCAGTGGCAGGTCGATGACTCCTGTTTCCTCCGCATTCACTTCCACCTGTTTTCCACGTGCTTTTACGATGCGTTCATCCTGCATTCCCTTGATGGCGATGTTGTGCAGGTTCTCGCCTCGTTCCGACCCCGGATAAAACGTGTCCCAGCTTGTTGCCACGGCACCGAACACCTTGTTGTCCGCCGCATCGCGTGCCGGATTGAATATCAGGCGTGCCCGGTTGTTCACCACGATGTATTGAAACAGGGCGAAATAGCTGTAAGCTCTCATCGGCTCCTTGAAGATATAGTTATTGCTGACATCGTGTTTGTAGCCGGCAAGCAGGTTGTCGATGAGCGAATCTGCCACCTCCGGATGTTGCGTGGCGATGGCTTGGCATTGTGCTTGCAGGTTGATTTGTTTCAGCGCCAGCTCCTTTATCTTCTCATTCTCGTACGAGCCTTTCACCTCGTAGCTCGCTGCCATTCCGGGATAGGCGGCAGTAACGTTCACCGTCTCCGTTGAATCGATGCCGATATTGATAATTTGGTCGGCGATGCGCAAACGATAGAACTCAGGATTGTCTGCCTTGTCGCCTGAAAAAGCGAAACTGCCGTCGTCGGCGAGTTTCACCGAGTCGAGTTTGTGGAAGCCCGTCAGACTGTTGTGCTCGAAATAAAGCACGGAATCCTTTGCGTTGGTGATGTTTCCCGTTACGTGAAACTGCTCGCCTGAGCAGCCTGTCAGCATTGCCGTTCCCGAAAGAAGGCAACTCGCGAGTATGGTTTTCAAGTTGTTTTTCATTCTTGTTGCTGATGATGTGTTTCTTTTTCTTACTCTGCAAAGATAACGTTATTTTGACAAAACATCGAAACAATGCCGGAAAAATCTTCCCTTATCAGTCTTTTGCGAGTGGTTCCCCGACTTGGAAAAAGACGAATTTAAGGTTGAAACTACGGATTATCGTAGTTGAAATATATTTACATATACCTCAAAATGCTGCCCTTAAAAGCAAAAACATTCATCCTTGTTCGTAAATACGCAAATTATCTTAATTTTCACAATTAGTTGATAAACAGATAAATACGTGATACAGCACTCGGAGAGCAAATAAAAACATTAATTTTCCTCGTGGTTTTTCACTACAAAAGCTTACCTTTTGCAGTGCAAAAGCTCATGTATCGCAACGCAAAACATAAGCTAATGCATGACAAAAGGTAAGCTTTTGTGAGAATACATGGTTTTTCGGAGAAATATCGCTTGATTTTTGTTGGGAAAACGTCAATTTCCCTCCTGTCGTTTTCCCGGATTGCGATTTTATATATGCGGTTTTTTGGTAAGAATAGTTTACAAACAGAAGTCGCCTGATGACGAGATGAGCACCTCTTCGTAACATCGTAACTCTTGATTTTCCACATCACAAAGACAAAACAAAGGTTGTTTTTTCATAAGATTTTAACATAAGAAAAAAAACTATTACGGAAAAATTTTATAAATTTGCAGAAAATCAAACTTATAAGAAGATGGGCGATATCAAACACTGCATTTTAGTTGTTGATGATGAAGAGGACATTTGCGAGATATTAAAGTTTAACCTTGAAACCGAAGGATACATTGTGGAGACGGCTCATTCCGCAGAGGAAGCTCTCGGCATGGAGATTTCAAGATATAATCTCATTCTTCTTGATGTCATGATGGGCGAAATTTCCGGTTTTGCCATGGCTAAAAAACTAAAAGACAATCCTCTGACGAAGAAAATCCCCATCATCTTCCTCACTGCCCGCGATTCCGAGAACGACACGGTTACCGGTTTTAACTTGGGGGCAGACGACTACATTTCAAAACCATTTTCCATCCGTGAGGTTATTCTGCGTGTCAGAGCCGTTCTAAATCGCACGGAGACGGCAACAGTGATTGAGCCGGAGCAGCACAGAACACTTTCATTCGAAGGATTGGAAATGGATTTAGAGAAGAAGACCGTTAATATTGACGGAGAAGAGGTTCCATTTACAAAAACGGAATTTGAATTGCTGCATCTGTTACTGGAGGAAAGAGGTCGAGTCTTCTCTCGCCAAGAACTCATTGAGCGTATTTGGCCAAAAGACGTGTTGGTGCTTGACCGAACGGTGGATGTATATATCACAAGGGTTAGAAAGAAGATAGGACGTTTCTCCAAATGTATTGCCACCCGATTGGGGTTTGGCTATTACTTTAACATGTAAGTCGTGCGGAGGGAAGAGACATCGTGCGGTTCGCCGAAGCCTCAACGCTTCCCAACAAAACAAGTTGTCGGACTTTAGCAAATGAATCATGAAAAAAATAAGCATCGGTCATAAGCTCTACCTGAGTATTATGGCCGTTTTCCTTGTATTCTCAATCGCATTTATTGTTTTCCAACAAAACCGTGAAAAGCAATATAAAGTGAAGACACTCGAATTGCAATTGCAGATGTTCAACAAACACATGGCAGAAGAGTTGGAAAAGAGTGGATACGAAGAAAAGAGTATCACGAGCTATCTCGCTTCCCACAGCCGAAAGGATATGCGCGTTACACTCATCCGCCGCGATGGAGGGGTGATTTTCGATAATGAGAAAAAAGACTACCTGCACATTTCCAACCATCGAAACCGAGAGGAGGTAATCAAGGCATTGGCTACCGGTTGGGGATCCACTGTGGAAAGAAGAAGCAAGACATTGAAGCAGGATTATTATTATTCAGCCACCTATTTTCCCAAAGATGGCATCATTATTCGCACGGCGTTGCCTTACAATGACGACTTGGCAAAATCGTTAAAGTCGGACCAACATTATATATGGTTCGCGCTGTTGGCGTTGGCACTACTTACGTTTGTCATCTACAGATTTGTAAACAGTCTTGACAAGAATATCACCAAACTAAAGATATTCGCATCGCGGGCAGACAACAATGAGAGTCTTGAGACAGAAGACCTTGCCGACTTCCCCGATGACGAATTGGGCGAGATTGCCGAACGCATCATTAAGATTTATAAACGACTGGAATCTACCCGGCAAGAGCAAGACATATTGAAACGCCAGCTGACACAGAATATCGCCCACGAGCTGAAGACCCCCATAGCATCCATTCAAGGCTACTTGGAAACCATTTTGGATAATCCGTGCATCACGGAAGAGAATAAGAAACAGTTCCTCGCTCGCTGTTACACCCAGACAGAGAGGCTGACATCGCTGCTGAGAGATATTTCAACCCTCAACAGGATTGATGATGGAGCGAAAATGATGGACATTGAATCAATCGATATCTGCACTTTGGTCGCGAATATTCAAAGAGAAACGGCATTGGAACTAAACGAGCGCGACATGACATTCCGCAACAATCTGCCCGATCACATTATGGTGAAAGGGGTAAAAAACTTGTTATACAGCGTTTTCCGCAATCTTACCGACAACGCCATCGCTTATGCAGGCGAAGGAACCACCATCACGCTGAATGCTTACGAGAATAATGGCTATTGGAACTTCTGCTTCACCGATAATGGCACGGGTGTAAATAAGGAACATCTGCCGAGACTCTTTGAACGTTTTTACAGGATTGACAAAGGCAGAAGCAGGAAACTCGGTGGAACGGGTCTTGGGCTTGCCATCGTGAAGAATGCGGTACTCATTCATGGTGGCAGCATAGAGGTTGTGAATAACAGTCCAAGTGGGTTGCGCTTCGATTTCCGCATAAAAGCCAATAGAAATTAATCGAGAAGCAAACTGAAGAATGTCACGACAAGACAAATCCGTTGACATTCTGCGCACTCAAACATTGAAATTCCGGAAGAGATGAAATCGACTTTCAAAGGATTGCCCACCAGACGTTTTCTTACTATGTTCCTGATTCTCAACGCTTGCAAATCACAAGTCGCAATCCACGGAAAGAAGGAATTTTGAAAATAATAAAGGCGTCATATTCATCGAACATGACGCCTGCTTTGTAGCTTTTTTTATTTCATTTTCTCGTATCGGGAAAAGCCAACCATCAGGTTTATTCGCAGAACTTCTTCGCAGCCCTTAACTGATGACGCATGGCACTTATGAATTGCTGGGTTTCCTGCAACATGTTCAGATAGACCACAGATACTTGAAATTCGGCATTACCCTGTGCTTTTTGCATCCTATCCAAATGCTTTTTACGCAAGACTGACAGTTCATCTTTTACTTGATCCGCATCGGTCAGCATTTCCCTGTAATTCTCAAACCTGCGAGTGGAAATAAGATTCTCACTGATTTTCAACAAGTCGTTAATTTTCTGTTGGATGGGTTCGAACTCGGCGATAAACTCTTCGGGAACAGGATTAAAGCTATTGCCAATATGCTCGCGAATAGGCTCAAGCATTCTTCTTAAAGAATAGATAAGCTGTTGGTTACTATTTGCACCCAAATGAAACCAAGTGTTGCGCTCAATAGCCAATTCAGGCGGGCAACGTTTCAGTCCGAGCATCTCTTGCCTACGATATTTCTTCAAATCCTCCGTTTCGTGCTGTAAATTCCTATCGGTATGGCGCAACTCCTTTATGCGCTCTTCATGAAATCCATCTACAATTGCGTTGAATTGAACCAAGGCGAATTTACAAACGTATGCCTGTGTGCGTGCCACTTGTCGTTGCAACATATCCCAAACCAATTCCGGGTCGCGAGTGCGCATCATCAAACGGAATACGCTTCCGCTCTCTTCTTTTGCCATCTTCTTTTTGTAATTACGTTCCGAACGAATCAAAAGGAAGACCACAAGCAACATGAAAGCTACCTTCATGAAAATTCCTCCGAAATACATAATCATGCAAACGATGGAACAAGATATAAATGCAGCACCGGCAGTGATGAACCAACCACCTATCACCGATAAGACTCCCGTTACGCGGAACACAGCACTTTCGCGACTCCACGCACGGTCGGCAAGACTGGAACCCATTGCCACCATGAACGTAACGTATGTGGTGGAAAGTGGTAGTTTTAAGTTTGTTCCAATGGTGATTAACATGGAAGCCAACACAAGGTTCACTGCTGCCCGAACCACATCGAATGCTACATTGACATCCGCTTCATCTCCGCTTTTTTCTTTGAAACGCGAGTCTATCCAACTGCTAACGCGCGAGGGAATTGCAGTACTAACGTTGCCGGAGATATTTTGCGAAAACCTCACAATGGCACGTGCCGCACTGGAGCTACCGAACATCTCATCGCCCTCATCCTGACGGCTCAAGTCCACGCTCGTCTTAATAACATTCTGTGCTTTCTTGGAAGTAGCCATCGCAACTATCATGACAACGCCCGCTCCCAACAACCAACTTGGTGTGGTTTTCGCGCTTTCCATCAGTGATGTCATCATAAACGCCGTATCGCTTGCTCCATCTGCATTTGCCATGAAATCCTGATAAGAGTCCAATCCCGCGAGCGGCACACCAATAAAGTTCACCAAGTCGTTGCCGGCGAATGCCATTGCCAAAGCGAAAGTACCCATAAGTACTACGAACTTAAAGATGTTTACTCGAAGAAGATGGAGAATTTCCATCAATATGGTAGAGGCAATGAAAGTTATCAAAAGGAGAAAGTTAATGTTCGCTTCTATATATTCCTTAATGTTGCCCGGAAGATAAGGGCTTTTGCCAAGTCCTTTCATGAAGATGAAATAGGATAGAGCCGTAAAGGCGATGCCACCAAACAGAGCGATGGAATAGCGCGAATATCGCTTGTAATTAAACGTGAACACAACTCTGGAAATCCACATCACGATGGTACCGCAGACAAAGGCGATGGCTACCGAGACGAAGATGGCAATGATTACTTTCAGTGCCTGTTCCGTGTTCATCAGGTTTGAAAAGCTCAGATTGCCATCACCTGCCATTTTGATACAAGCAATGATAAACGTTCCTCCCAACAACTCGAACACGAGCGAAACAGTAGTAGAGGTTGGCATTCCGAGCGTATTGAAGACATCGAGAACGATGATGTCCGTAACCATCACAGCCAAGAAGATTGTCATTACTTCACTAAAGGAATACTGACTTGGCGTCATGATGCCATGCCTTGCCACATCCATCATGCCCGAAGACAACACGGCTCCCAATACCACACCAACGGATGCAATAATGAGAATGGTGCGAAATCCGGCAACGCGCGCACCCACTGCCGATTGCAAGAAGTTTACGGCATCGTTGCTAACCCCCACAAACAAGTCGAATACTGCCAAACAAAGCAGAAATACGACAATACAAAGATACATTGTTTCCATCTCGTAACTTTAAACCTTATATATTTCTTTTGGGCGCAAAGGTACATTGCTAATGTTACAAGCAAATTAAACGTGTGTTACAATTCCGTTAAGACACACTCATCCGTCTCAATCAAATGAAAACAAGACTTCGCTGATGTCCCATTGTTATGGCTCACCCGGACTTTCTCCCGTGAACCCAAATCTCTTTATTTATTGCAATTCATATTGCAAACTTAGAGATTTGGGATGAAACAATGCTCATGCGACTATTCTTTCTCGGCACTACCAAATAACATAGATAGGAGATACCATGTGGAAAACAATCATAAAAGTTTCTCCCATTTTCTTTTTAAGAACTAAAAATCGCTACCTTTGCGACAAACTTCTCAACAGATGACTCAACAGCAATATCTTCAGATGCTCATCGCCCAAGGAGAGCATCGGCAACAAGATTTCAAATACAAAGTGCAGAATGCCATAAAGCTCGCCAAGTCGGTTTCGGCATTTGCCAACAGCGAAGGAGGCAGACTTTTAATAGGAGTAAGGGACGATGGACACATTTCCGGAGTGAGGTCAGAAGAGGAAATTTACATGATGCACGCCGCAGCATACAAATATTGCTTACCTGAAAGTGATATCTCGTTTTCCACCTTTCATGTTGAGGGACGCAACGTAGTCATCGCAACCATCCCACCCGCTGCACAAAAACCCATTTTCGCCATTGATGAGAAAAATAATAAGCACGCGTACATAAGAATAAAAGACGAAAATATTATCGCATCGCCCATACACTTGGAGATGTGGAAACAGGAACAACAACCTCGCAGCATGATGGAATACACCGAGAAGACAAAGCATCTTCTGGCACTCATCGATGAAAAGCCTAACCTCACACTGAACAAAATCGTCAGACTTTCCAAGATAAATCGCTACACGGTCATCTCCACTTTGGCACGACTTATACGCTACAACGTATTGGAATATAAGTATGTCGGCGAACAATTCACTTTCACGATAAAATAAGAACGACCGCAACCCTCCTTTTGCGGATGATTGCGGTCGTATTGTTTATATCAAGAAGCTCACTTTATTTCGCTTCTTCCGTTTCGGGTGCCTCACCAATCAAGTCCATAAACTGGTCGAGCTTGGGAGTAATGATAATCTGTGTGCGACGATTGCGCTGCTTGCCTACCTCCGTATCATTGGTAGTGAGCGGGTTATATTCGCCACGTCCGCCTGCAGTGAGACGTTTTGGATTTACTCCGAAGTGGTCTTGCAGATACTGAACCACCGAAGATGCGCGAAGAGCCGAGAGATCCCAGTTGTTGCGGATATTCTTCATCTTCTCGCTTTGGTTATTCACGGGAACGTTATCCGTATTTCCCTCAATGAGCACGTCATAATCCTTGTAATCCATGATAATCTTGGCAATCTTACGCAACGTTTGTTCAGCGCGGTCGTTGATTTCATACGAGCCACTCTTGTAAAGCATGTTATCAGCCAAAGAGATATATACGACACCCTTCAACACCTGAACGTCCACCTCTTTCAGTTCTTCCTTGCTCAGGCTGCGTGTAAGATTGTTCGTCAGAACCACATTCAGCGAGTCGCTCTTGCTCTTCACCTCTACCAAGTGGCGAATGTACTGGTTGCTCTCGTTGATTTGGTCCACCAACTTGGAAATATTCACGTTGTTCGAATTTGCGTTGTTCAGACTCTTGTCCAAACTACCCTGCAGAGCTGCCGCACTTGCCTTAGCTTGTGCCAACTGGTCTTCAAGACTCTTGATGCGTGCGTTGTTGGCAGCAATGGTTTCTTTTGCACTTTGGTATTCTCCGGAGAGTCGTTGATTCTCCGTCTGACAGTTCTGCAAGTCTTTCTTGCTTGCGCACCCGGTAATCAGAAATGCTCCGAGCACGAATGTTAAAGCCAATAGATTCTTTTTCATAGTTCTATTCTCCTTTTATTATTCATTATTCTGTTTTTCGACAGTTATATATGTATGATAATTTTACGCCTGATGATTCTCAACTCCCCATGTTCGGAAACGAGTTGGCAAAGGGATGTTCACAGATTCATTGTTTGCAAAGTTATCTAATTGACGATAAAAACCAAGAAAAGATTAGTTCCTTTATGTATTTTTAACCACAAATCAGACTTTCCTGCTTGTTTTTCTTTCATTCCCTCTTTGTTTCCCGGATAAAAAAAGTCTATAGGAATGTTATTACAGAAATATCGGTCAGACAATTGATAAAAAACGTTATCCGTTTGCGGCTGATATAGATACTTACGTGGTTTTTCTTTCCTTGTTGCCCAAGCACAAAAAACTCTCGCATTGTTTGCGAGAGTTTTTTGATGTGCATTTGTCAGTTCTTCTTTATTCTTCGTTGGTGTTCGCATCATGATTGTTGCGACGCCTATCATTGTCTCGACGCGGACGACGCTCACCGCGCGGACGACGCTGTGGCTCAACGTAGCCTTCCGGTTTTTCGAGCAAGCAACGGTGCGACAATTTATATTTACCGGTTTTCGGGTCAATATCAAGGAGCTTCACCTTAATTTTGTCCCCTTCTTTTATTCCGGCTTCCTCTACCGTCTCAAGGCGTTTCCAATCTATCTCTGATATATGGAGCAGTCCATCCTTGCCCGGCAATATCTCCACGAAGCATCCATAAGGCATGATGGAACGAACGGTTCCCTCGTACACTTCGCCCACTTCCGGGACAGCCGCAATCGCTTTTATCTTGCCTACCGCAGCATCGATACTCTCCTTGTTTGGAGCGGAAACCTGAATCTTGCCCACACCATCTGTTTCTTCAATGGTAATGGTGGCTCCGGTCTCTTCCTGCATCTGCTGAATGATTTTTCCACCGGGGCCGATAATCGCACCGATAAATTCCTTTGGAACCTCGAAAGCCACGATACGCGGAACTTGTGGTTTTAGTTCCTTGCGTGGTTCTTCAATGGTATGAGTCAGTTTTCCGAGGATATACTCTCTTCCGGCTTTTGCTTGCATCAATGCTTTTTCCAATATTTCAAAGGAAAGACCATCGCATTTGATATCCATCTGCGTGGCAGTGATACCGTCTTTTGTTCCGGTGGTCTTGAAGTCCATGTCGCCCAAGTGGTCTTCATCGCCGAGGATATCGCTCAAAATAGCATATTTGTCCTCGCCCGGGTTCTTAATCAATCCCATCGCTATTCCCGACACCGGTTTTTTCATGGGCACACCGGCATCCATCAATGCTAACGTTCCGGCGCAAACAGTAGCCATGGAAGAAGAACCGTTCGATTCAAGTATCTGACTTACCAGTCGTACCGTGTAAGGGAAATCTTCCGGGATCTGACCTTTCAATCCGCGCCATGCCAAATGACCATGCCCTATCTCGCGACGTCCCACACCGCGTTGCGCCTTTGCCTCGCCCGTACAGAACGGTGGGAAGTTGTAATGCAGCAAGAATCGCTGATAGCTCTTGTCCAAGACATTGTCGATCATCTTCTCGTCGAGTTTCGTACCGAGCGTGCAGGTGGAGAGTGAAAGCGTCTCGCCACGCTGGAAGTAAGCACTTCCGTGGGGCATTGGCAACGCGTCCACTTCGCACCAAATGGGACGTATCTCGTCTGTGGCGCGACCATCCATTCGCTTGCCCGTATCGAGCACGCTGCGACGCATGGAGTCGCGTTGCACATCGGCAAAATATCGTTCTATCTCGGCGTGTTTTTCCTCGAGGTCGTCTTCCGATAAGTCGGTGTGTGCGGCATCGTAGGCTTCCACGAAATCCGCTTTTATCTTGTCGTATGTCTCTTCGCGATGTTTCTTGTCGTTATCACCACTCTGTGCCTCGGCATAGCAAGCGTCATAGGTTTCCTTTCTCACCAGCTCGCGAAGTTCTTCGTCGTTTGTCTCGTCGTTGTATTCGCGTTTTACGTCGGTTCCCAGTTCTTTTGCAAGTTCTTCCTGCAACTCGCACATGGGTTTGATTGCTTCGTGAGCCACCTTCAGCGCGCCGATGAGATCTTGCTCTGACACTTCATCCATCTCACCTTCCACCATCATGATGTTGTCCTTTGTGGCACCTACCATGATATCCATGTCGGCAGACTTCATCTGTTCGAAAGTCGGGTTGATGACATACTCGCCATTCACGCGAGCCACACGCACTTCGGAGATGGGGAATTCGATAGGAATATCGGAGCACTGCATGGCTGCCGATGCAGCAAATCCCGCAAGTGCGTCAGGCTGATCAACGCCATCGGCGGAGAGAAGCATTACGGTAACGAATACTTCTGTGTGATAATCTGATGGGAATAAAGGACGAAGCACGCGGTCAACCAATCGTGACGTCAGGATTTCTTCGTCGTTCGCTTTGCCTTCGCGTTTTGTAAATCCACCGGGGAAACGACCTGCGGCAGCGTACTGCTCGCGATAATCCACTTGCAAAGGCATAAAGTCTGTACCCGGAACTGCCTCTTTGGCTGCGCAAACTGTGGCGAGAAGCACGGTGTTGCCCATTCTGAGTACAGCGGCTCCGTCGGCTTGCTTCGCAACCTTTCCGGTTTCAATTGTGATGGTTCTTCCATCAGCCAATTGAAGAGTTTTCGTAATTACGTTCATCTAAAATTTAAAAAATACTTATTGTTTTGACCTACATCATAAGGGAAAATGTAAATGGTAAAAAGGTAAAAAAGTAAGTGCTATTCTACCTTGTGGACCGAATTACGGTTTCCGCATAAAATAAAATCGTACAAATGTAGGAAGAATTTGTCTAAATGACAAATAAAACCCGATTTATTTTCATTTTATCATACGAAAAGCGTGTTTTCAACCAATAATGTCCTAAAATATGGGTCTCCCGGAATTTCGAGTGATGGTCTTTAGCTTTTGAAAATCATCAAGTTATACAATTAGTCCTATTCATAAACCCTTTATATACGGAGGTTTATACTCAAGAAGTGATAATTTGTGATGCAATAATGCCTATGACTTCTATATGCATTTCATTAAGCTTAAACCCATTGTTAATGAGAAGTTTTTCGAGAAAACCGTGTTGTGAACTTTTAAGTTTCACTCCTACTTCATCACTCCAAATGTCGGACGCCCCAAAATAGGGGGCTATGTTGATTTGTGTGGATAACGGAAGCATTCGCCTCCATGTTCTATAAGCATTCCGGCAACTGACGGAACGTGTCCAAGGAGCATGAACCACCTCTATCGAAGAAACTTGGGATGATCCCAAAAATCAACAAGAGAAAATGTGTGGTGCATGATGATTTCCGAGCTTCCCTCTCAGGTGAGTTTCTTTCATTTTTTTTCTTAATAGAACAGCTGTAAGCAAAACTAAGATATTTTTCCTATTCGTGTCTTTTTTATAATTGAAACAGATACGAGAACATGCTTTCCGAATGTTTATAATATAAGGTGTATCTTCTTTCATCTCTTGATTTATATCAATTCTTTATTTCATTTTACTTATTTCTAAAATTTTTCCTTGAAAATATTTGGTGGTTGTGAATTATTGCATTATCTTTGCACTCGCTTTCAAGAAATACGCCACGAGGCGTTTTTGCGATGGCATCAAAATCGTTCTTTGAAAAGATTTACATAGACAGAGAAGTAGTACAAGAAGAAGCGTCCGCCGCCGATATTTTTTTTATTGGTCGGTGGATGGGTAAAGAAACGAACCGTTCAATTTTTTTTATCTTCTGCCCTTTTTGGTTTCATCCAAATCCTGGTGGTTGATATTACATATATAGAAAGGTGTTTAAACTTGATACTTTGAATGAAGGATAATCATTCTGACTCGGAGACATACTTTTATGCCTTTTTTCGATGTGTATATATATTTATTATATAT
>NZ_SDIK01000041.1 GCF_008016795.1 Prevotella brunnea | reverse complement strand
GGAGAATATATCAATTCAAAAACTTGAAAGAAAAGAATAAAATAACAGTGGAAGTACAGAGAAAGGAAAGATGAATTACACACTTTTAAGGACACTACCCAAGAAAACATACGTGAGGGTACACGCAAACACAAGATTTGCACATTGGAAGCTATCAGGCGTTTTGGTCAGATAAAAACCACAAAGGACTTAACGCGGGAAAATTTGGTAGCCTTTGACCAATGGCTTAGAGATGGCACCCGCTCTGATGTTGCAATCAATAACTATCACAAGAATTTTCGTATCTATACAAAGAGGCTTGCTACAGAAAATGTTATAGACGTTGATCCTTACAACTTGGTTAAATTTAAGCGAGGCAAATGTAAAGAACGTGAGCCGCTTTCTGAAACAGAATTGAAAAAAATCCGAACAATAAAACTGGAGGGAAAACTGGATAAGGTCAGAGATTTGTTTGTGTTCGCCGCCTATACTGGTTTGGCATATTGCGATGTTCAATCATTTAGCTTTGATACGATGACGGAACTGCAGGGAACATTGTATTATATTGATGGAAGCAGATTAAAGACTGGCTCTAAATTCTTCACTCCCATTCTCAAACCGGCAATGGAGGTGCTCAAAAAGTATGATTTCAAGTTGCCGAGAATATCCAATCAAAAGGCAAACGACTACCTGCATCTCATCCAGGCAGCCATGAAGCTCAACAAGAACTTGACCTTCCACATTGCCCGGCACTCGTTTGCGACGCTGGCTCTTGCCCACGACGTGCCCATAGAGAATGTCGCACGCATGTTGGGGCATCAGAACATCCGGACCACGCAGATTTATGCGAAGGTGCTGAAATCGACCATCGAGCGACATGCGGTAAACCTCCAGAAGGCAATCAGATGAATGATGAATAAATCTCACACCCACATAGAGCCACACCTCCCACTTCGAGGTATGGTTTTATGTTTTACGCTCCATCAGATAATTCACCAAGTAGGCAATGCCACCAAAAATCATCCACAAGACATACAAAAAACCTTTAATCACCCAACCTATCAGCTGGAAGATGGCCCTAAGCATGATATATACGAAGAGAAACACTTGCATCTTAAAACATTATTAGTCCTACTAAAGGTAGGAAAAATAACTGAGAAAAGCAAGAAAAAAGCCATCTAAAACATTGATTATCAGTAGTTTTTTTGTGGTTATATATTCTCGTAATGTCACTATTTCACGGCATCGGATTTTCGTCTTTTCTCGAAGCAGCGGACTCGTGACTTCGGTTTATCCCAATATCGACAAATCGGGATTTCGATATTCCAATTTCACGAAAACTCTTTTATTGAAAAAAGGGCGAGGGACATTGCAACTCATCATTTCTTGCTAACTTTATTACAGACAAGCAAGTGGCGGGACTACATTTCCCTAACGGAGTTTGGGTAGCAAGTTGTACTTTTGTGCGGACAAAAGTGACTTGCCAACTCTGTCAAGTTGGGGATTATTCTTCGCAACTCAGAATATAAACAGAAGAATATGGAACGGAAAACGAAAAGACTCTGGATAAGGATTTCAGCACAGGATGCCGAACTGATTAAGCAGAAAGCGGCCAACTACAAGACGGTCAGCAGTATGATATGGGATGCCATCAAACAATTTGACGACACGGGAACAAAGCGGAAGATAGCCGCACTCAACGAGATGACAGCCCTTTACAAGAAGTATCAGCAGGACTTGGCATGGATGGGCGGCAACTTCAATCAGCTGGTCAAGCGTGCCAACGAACTGGCGATAGCCAATGAGCTGACACTTCCCTATTTTGAGAAAGTGCTTTACCCTCAAATCATGGAGCTGCAAAAACTCTTAACAGCGGTAAAACAGGAACAGCATCAAATAGTCAAACGATTAACACGATAAAGCGGAAAGCAGTTATCGGTAAATACCGATTTACCGTTTCCATCTTCTCACGATAACGCAAAAGCACAAAAAAACGATGATAGCAACCATACTTCCCTCCAGCACAAATTTCCATGCCGTCGAGTACAACGAGCGAAAAGTAGCCAAAGGCCAGGCAGTACTCCTTGAAATGAAGAACTTCGGTTATGTGGGAGCCGCTGATGGCTACACTCCCGAACAGCTGCAACAATACCTGATTGATTATTCGGCAAGAAACGAGCATATCCGCAAGGCTCAGTTCCATGTGGCCATCTCCTGCCGGGGACATGAATATTCTCAAGAGCAACTTTTGGATATTGCCCACCAGTATCTTCACGAAATGGACTATGATGATGAGGGGCAGCCGCTTCTTATCTATGCGCACAATGACACCGACAACAATCACCTGCACATCATCACCAGCCGGGTGAATCCCAATGGCCAGAAAATAGACCACAACCACGAGCGCATCCGATCGCAGGAGGCCATCAACAAAATTGTTGGCGAAGATGAGGAATTGCGTGCTGATTTGTTTTTGAAGGAGGCCCTTAGTTACAAGTTCAATTCGCTTACACAATTCAAAGCCATCATGGAGGCATCTGGCTATGAATGTTTCGAGCGTGACAGCAACCTCGAAATTGCACGTGGCGGACGGGTACGAACAAAAATCGGAATGGAAGATTTGACCGCAAAATTCTCTGTTATTGATGAAAAGAAAACCTACAAACGTCGTAGGCAACTGGGGGCTGTTATGAAAAAGTATCGCAACATGGTTGCCAGCCGCAGTGAACTGTCAGACATCTTGCAAAAGAAGTTTGGTGTATCGCTCGTTTTCTTTGGTTCAAAGGACAAACCATACGGTTACATGATAGTAGATCACTCCAAACAAACGGTGTATAAAGGTGGCAGTGTGCTCTCTATCAAACAACTGCAACACTTCATGAGCGAAAAAGAACGAATCAATAAGGTAGAGCTCTACGTGGATGCCATGCTGGAGGATAATCCCCGGATGATTGCTTACGAACTCAACAGAATGTTATGGCGACAGTATGGTACTCGCATTTCCAAAGGCCGTTTCAGGCTGCTCAATGGCAGGGAGGTCGCCCTGATCGATAGTGTGCAAAAGGTATTAAAATTCAACTTTATGTTGCACTGTGTCCAGGCCTTTTGCCCCACCAACGAGGTGGAGCGTGATATACTCTGTCGTATCTGGAAGATTGAAAATCCCTACCTTATTTATATAGATCCTCACAGCAAACCCAACAATGGCTTTGCCGTAGAAGTGCTGAACAATCTGGCTGCATCAACCGAGAAGCAAGACTTGTGGGCAGCATTAAAAGAAAATCATCTTGCCATTTTCAGACAAGGTGACGAATACTATTGTGTCGATTTCTCGTACAAGTGCATTTTTAACTTGGCTTCAGAAGGTATTAACTTCAAAGCCTTGCTCCCAGTTCTGCAAGTGCTCCAACCTATGCCGGCCCAAAGTTCCCGCCATTCTAATAATATTCTGGGTAACGTCCTTTTGCATCAGACATCGGTTTCCGACCGTAATGCCGAATGGGAAGTGGGTGACAATGGTGGTTATGTGGTGGATGGAGAGTGGAAATTGAAAAGATAGATAAACCCAAATCGGTCATTAGAAAATTTTGCTTTCATTTTGTCTTGAAATAGAATGAAAGATGCATATTGTGTTAGTATATAGATGCTATAACGATGGAACAGCCTGCTATAATCTGACTTTTTGCACGAAAAATCTCTAATGACCGATTTGGGATAAAACCTTTGTACAATCTTTGCAAAATTTCCTTTCTACTCCTCATTTCGTTTGGAAATATTATCCCCACAATAGCCTATTCATTCGTGATGGGTTTCAGCGAAAGATAGTTGTTTCCCGAATTACTGTTCGGGCAGCCTCTTCAAAGGGCTAACTGTTGGAATGTACGACAGGATAGAAATCCACAATACCCAATCCTGTGAAATCATCGAAGCGTGGTGTCTGTGCGAAATGATCATCTATTTTTATGGCGTACTCCATATTAGAGGAGAAATCATTGCTCCTTTCGAGTCTCCGATACCATGCTGCTTGTACCCGACTCATCAATATAACCAATATAAACTTTGGGGCTAACCAGGCCTATCGTTTTTTGGGGATTTATCCCAGAAAGTAACAACATATATTACTTGCTTTTTACATTTCTCTCACCATCAATCACGTATCTAATCCGCTCTATGAGATTATAGAAGTCAGGTGTACCACTTGGCTCAACCAACTTCTGAGGAACAACTAAACTATACCCCCCTCCGATATGAGGGCGGTCTTTGATGTCTTGAACGCTATCGATACACCACTCATTGCGCTTACCAATATCATGCAAAACTTTGGTATGCCTGATACAAGTCTCCAAATCGTCATATTTACGAACAGCAATATCTTCAGCCTTCTTCCATGTCATATCTACTATACAAAGCGAGTAGCGTTCCTTCTGCTCTACTGATGTTTTGAATTGGAGGGCTGACATTTCCACAGAATCGCTGGTACTCCATCGAGACTTGACTTCGATATAATACACCACTTTATCACCTAGCCAGACCTTATAGTCTTGACCACCTTGCTGATCACAAACCTCGACTTCTAATTGTTTGTTGCTGATAGCATCTTGTAATTTCTCTAGAAGAAGTTTCTCTGCAAAATTACCTAATTCACGGATGAAATCTTTATGACGATTCTCATAATCTTTTTGAGCCAAGGTATTCCGACCAGCATCAATAATCTCCTGCATCCTAGGATCATCGGCGAGTTCAGCCAGCGACTTAATCTTAGTTTTATCTTTCAAGAGTGTATATACGTTAGGCAAATCTTTATCGTCAATGCGGTGGAGGAAGATTTCAGCCTTATTCTTATTGATATTAGTGAACCAATCTTCCCAGTTCTCATCCTTGCTATCAAGATGCTTGATAATTTCAAGAGTAACTTCAGAACTATAGTTCGATTCTTGAAGGGCATCATCAATAGGACGGGCGACATTCTCTTTAATTTTATCCTTTGTGAACTTTTCAAAGTCTTTGAAGCAGAGGTCAACCCACTTATCACGTATATCTTCTCCCTTTACCCGTTTGTAATATGAACTCAAGTCATCAATATCCTCGGCTTTATATGTTTCACTCTCGGCCAACACATGCAGTGTATCCCACTTACAGAGTTTGCCATTCTGATTAGGGAATATCGCATAATCCTGCATGGTCTTCTGATAGGCAGTTGGACGTTCCTTGTTAGAGAGTGCATTCAAAAGTTGATACAATGTTTTATGATTTTGTTCGTACCATTTAGCATTTTCCGTTGCTGCAAGTTCTATCTGCTTAAATTGCCATTTGACGAGGGAATCGAACACCACATTATACATCAGCTGCTCCTTGTCCACATCACCAAGATGCGGAACATGATTAAGCTGCAGTTGCTTATTGTGCATACCACAGATGATCATCATGGCTTTGTAACGTGTATTGCCTGGAGTAGACGTTGGGAAAGTCATGCAGAAATCTATAACAGCTTCTAAGTTATCTCTGTAAGGCTTAGTCTTCATCTCTTCGGCGCTCACAAAACCACTAAGTGCAGTCTTCAAATCTTCGCGTGTTGGCGATACCCATTCATCGTAAACCTTGGCGTATTGTTCGTCCACCAACTGATTGGTAAAATCTGGCACTAATGGTTTGATGACCATATAGAGGTTGCCGGGTATATTCTCACCATTTCGCAGATTGTTAATCGGACAAAGTACACCTTCTCGATTTGGAATTATAGCCTTACGAAAATGCTCCGTTTGTCCACTCTCCTTCAAGTACATTAGGAACTCCAGTAAACTAGTCTTATCATTGTGTTCTATAATATTGTTGACGATATCTTCTACCGACACAACCCATTCCCTTTTTTCAGGATCCCATCCAAAGACAATGTCACTCCAATCAAGAATTTCTTCCATTTTCGGTAAGCAGGAAACCTTGCTGGCATAATCATAAATAACTTTCAGGTATTTTTCATGGCCTTCCTTTCTCAGAAACTCTACAATGGTATGGTCAAGAACCTTAATTTTGTCAGTTTGACTGATACTTACATGTTCATTTGTCGTTTCAATGAAGGGAATAGACTGAAATTCGTTCACCCATTTAGTGTGAAGCGACTTGAAGTATTCTACCATCGCAGGTTTCATAGCGGTTGTCTCAAAGCCGACTGGTGCCAAAGTAATACTCCCCGATATATTCGCACTATGTTTCCTTAAATACTCAAACAGCATTGTGCACATCTCATCAATCAACGCTACATCAGCATCAATCTTATTTTGGTGTTCACTATTTCCATCCGGTAATACAATTAGGTCACGAGGTTCGGTAGGGAAAAATTTTTCCGAGTGAAATATATAGTTAATTCTATGTTGCTCGGTTCCTAATAGTGGAAAGAAGATGAAGAAACGAGGAACATTGTTCAGTTTCTTAGCCTCGGTTGCTTGACATAGAGGTAGAATAACTATTTCCTTACCATCCTCCGATTGCAAATAGAATACATCTATCGGCTTCCGGTCTTTCCAAATTCTCTTACAGTGAAGTCCTTCTGTATCTTGTTCGTTCTCTTTGCGGAAGTCAATTCTCGTCCCATCTTCCAGCTGTATTGTACACTGCTCAATACGTTCATTGATTGTCATTACATACGGCATCAATTCGATAGCTGCTTCTACTCCTGTTCTTGCAGCCTCTTTTCTGTCTGAACGGTCTAAATGGTACAAGAATACTGTTTCCTGCTCTGCTGTTGCAGTTGTCTCTCTATCCAACAATTCGTCCAACCTACTTAATTGATTTGTCATTGATTCAATCATACCAGAGAGGTCATCCGAACTACGATCGATGACAAAACCTTTCCCATCAGAAGATTCCAAAGAGACATATAATCCCTCAGCAACTTCATAGGATCCAAACAATTCAAGCACTCGGCTGAACTTATGAGTGGTCATAAAACCCGTACCAAACTGCCCAGCGGCATCAGGATCTTCTTTCTCCTTGGACGACACCTGCTTTATGAGTGAACTCAGACTATCAAAATTAAAAGGTCGGCCGTTATGCGCAAATATTAACTTATCCTCATATAGTTCAATGCGGATATGAGAATGTCGAGAAAGGTCACGTGCATTCTGTACCAATTCCCAGATAGCACGATGAGCCGTGCTATCATCAAACTTGCCAATACCTTGCAATATCTTTTGGCAATGTTGCTTGTTATCTTGCCTCCGTGCCTTCTCCTTGTTCAGTTTTTGTATTTCCAACTTTTGGATGTTCCCTAATGCCATTGTAGTAATTGATTATTATTCCTTATATCTTTACTTGTAGTTATTTTCTCAATCAGTGAGATGAGCTCGTTAGTTACGTTACTGCTACCCTGCATCGCTGTGATGGCCTTGCCAAAGTCCATCGCTATACGTAAATCGACAATTAGCTGCTCCACCTCACTCACACATTGAGATAGTCCACTCAACTATCGTTGCTCTGCCTCTATCTTTTGTTTTAACTCTGAGATTTGGCTTTCAATGGTTTGCCGCGCCATCACTGAAATCGACAGCATCATGGTACATACAACAACAAATAGTTTCTCCATAGCAGGAAAGTTATGATAATGATAGTTAATTTCCAAAGACAAAGATACGATATTCTTTGTATATCATCCGTTTACTACCCTAAAAAATTCCACCCCTCATATTCGTCACCCCCTTGAAAATCATCGACCGTTAATCTATCTTAATCTTTATTTTGTGCTTGATTTTAGGGCAATCCCCACACATCATATTCTCTAATCATACGTCTTATTACATTTACACAAAGGCACATTAACCATCTATCAATGAGGCTCTTCACGGCAACAAAGCCACTTGCAAGTATAAAACAAAAACACTATCTTTGTCCATGATTTCACGATTTAGCATCTTCCTCTTTTACCTAACTCGCAAGATGCCTATTTCACGAAATAATGCTACTGGGACCCAACTCCATTTGATAACCGGCCTTCCAAAAAGGAGTTTGTTATTATCACACAACTAATAACAACTTCGACAATGAGAGACAACATCATGATCACCTTTGCCAATCAGAAGGGCGGTGTCGGTAAGACTACGCTCTGCACCATGTTCGCCGATTACCTGGCGGCAAAGGGAGAAAGCGTACTCGTTGTGGATTTTGACCGACAGCAGACCATTTACTCCAAACGAAAGGAGGATGTAGAGAAATATAGAGGAGTACGTTTGCCTTATACCGTACAGCCTTTCGACATCAAAGACACCAATAACGTCAGGGAGTTTCTTACCAGTCTGCGCGAGGGTTACAAAGGCATCGTGCTGATGGATACACCCGGCAACCTGTCGCAACAGGGATTGGTGCCTATCTTTGCCCTCAGTCATTACATCGTATGCCCCTATCAGTTCGAGGCAACTTCCATCAATTCCACCGCTACTTTCATCGGCTTCATCGCCAAGCTCCAACGTATGCTGCCCATCATGAAGTGCCAGTTCGTCTTCGTGGTTAATAAATGGGACAAACGGTATGGCAAGAAAGCGGAACTGGAGCTATGGGATAAAACGGAGGAAAAGCTACGCCACTTCGGACTGGTTACGCCACGCATAGAAGTCAAGGCGGATCTGCAACGATACAACACCATCGAACTGATGGGACCACAAAAGGACATCGTATCACCTACCTTCGACTTTATGTATCAACAGATATTCAAACCTAAAGAGCAGACAAAATGAAAGTAGACATTCTCCATTCGCAGACGCTGCCTACCAACGACCTGCTTAACCTACCCGATATAGACGGGGTGTTTAATGAGGTGAAAGAACCATCTGTTCCACAACCTTCGCAAACTGCGCCCAAGACAGTGCAGCCCAACATCCACAAGTCTGATGACAGTTGGCAGCTCTTCCAGCTGTATGCAAAACAATACGGCTACCGTGTCAAGAAGTACGATCGCAAGAACTACGAGATAGACAACGAGGTGGTGGAGCTGTTGAAGCTCTGCAATATCAACAATATGTCGGTTACCGATATCATCAATGCCGCCCTCCGTGCCTTTATCGGCACCAACAGTGGCTACCTCAAAGAGTTTCTACGCCGTAACGATTATATTGTCAATAACCTTCAAAATCATGTATAGGCAAAATATTATCTGGACCGTATCAATGGTGGATTTCCTTATCGACCACCACAAGGAGATGAACAATACCGCTTTAGCAGAACATTTGAGTATTTCTCTGAGCTGCCTACGGCGGAAGTTGCATGAGTTGGGCTTGCGTAAACGCCCTGTCACCAAGGCGATGGCGGCGGCTGACACGGTCAGGCGGTTATATAACAATCACTCTCATAGTGAGATAGCACATCTTACAGGTATATCTACTAGGTCGGTTTCACGAATCGTTAAGATGTACCACCTTGAAAGAACGGCAGACGAAACCCGACAGATACGGTCGCGCAGCAGGAAGAGTATCATCAAACGGGAGAAGGCCCGCGTGTTGTTCGGACTACCACAAAAAACAAACATCAAGGTGGTGGGCAACAAGAAACGTGTAGTCTTGAAGAGCATCCTGAAATCGTATGGCTATCTGACCATTCCTGGCCATAACACCTTATATTATAATGAACAGCTGAAGCGCAGACCGATCCGTGAGAGCAATGGGCAGAAGCTGGGATTGCAGTTTCAGCCAATGAGTGTCTATCTTGCCATGTCGGTTCAATGCCCATCGTTCACTTAATGCCTATTGCGTATGAGTTTTCAAATATTCCTCGGCTTTATTGTGGCTTGCTACCTCTGCTATTACTTGGGTACGGTGGCCTACGACCTGCTGGCAAACAGAAAGCGTGCTACCAGCGAAGACGATAAGGTACAGGAAGAAGCCATTGACATCTCCGATGAAGTAAGGGAATTTACGCCTATCCTTATCACTCGCCCCATCATCAACAAACAGAAGACAGCTGCCCTGAAACGAAAGCAGACAGCAGAGCTCTTGATGACCGGCGGTATTGAAGTAAACAACCTGCTGGTCAAGGTGGAAGACCTGTCGAAAGACGGTGAAAACAGCGAACTGGGCAGCTTGCTTGCCAAATGGAAGGAGTTTGATCCCGAAAGAGGGGACATTTCTCCATAAAACATACCAACTTTTTATCTTTAAATTTCAGACCTAGCACTTTAACTTGTTTGACTTTCGGCTTTAACATGGAATTGAATTTCAAATTTAATCCATTCGATTATGTCACAATTGAGAAAACAAGCAGTAAAATGCGTGGGACGTGCTTGGAGTTTTGCGAAGTGTCAGTCTTTGAAATTAGCAGTAAGCGTGGGAATGTTCGCCATGAGTACTGGAACAATGCTGGCCAACAGCAAGGGTGCTGGCGGATTTTCCAAAGCTACCACGGAGATCTCTTCGTACCAGACCCCTGTTTCCAACCTGATGAAGGCCATCGCAGCCGTCATCGTGTTAGTAGGAGCGTTCAATGTGTATTTCAAGATGCAGAACGGCGACCAGGACGTGAAAAAGACTATCATGCTCACCATCGGTGGCTGTGTGGCTTTCATCGCCATGTCGGAAGCTCTTCCGCTCTTCTTCAAGTAATCAATCGGTGGGAGCCGGACCTGCAACCAAGCGTTTGGCTCCTACCAAATTTCAAAGTTTTATGGAAGATTTCTTTCCTATATACAAAGGCATACAGAAACCGTTGGAGTTCATGGGCATCAGAGGGCGTTTCCTAACCTTTGCCGCCATTGCCATCGGTGTATCCTTTCTCGGTTTCATCCTTTTTTCCATCATCCTGGGCAAGCTGGCTGGCTTTATTGCCATGATTGTCCTTGCCCTTGTCGGACTGGCCACCATCTACATACGGCAGCGAAATGGGCTTCACGCCAAGCATCGGAATAAGGGTATTTACATCTATCATGGGATTTTCAAACACTAACGGTTATGGCACAGCAAAGAAAACCTTTCGATAAACTTTTCTCCCAGTTGCAAGACATCAGGGATAAGGACGGGAAACTGCTCAATACGGTGCTCTGGTCCCAGAAGGGGAATCCGTCCGTACTCTTCGAGATTGAGAATCCCGTGCAGCAATATTGTACCGATGCTGATCTATATTGCCTCTTCCAGGACGTACTGGCCAACATTATAAAGACACTCGGTGAGGGGTATGCCCTACAAAAACAGGACATCTTCTGCAAGCAGGAGTATCACCATGAGCCGGAGGGAGAACAGGAGTTCCTGACCGAAAGTTACTTCAACTACTTCGAGGGACGGGAATATACCGACATACGCACCTTCCTCATCGTTACGCAGGAGTGTGCGCACAATGCTTTCGTGAAATACGACGCCAAACGATGGGAGGACTTCCATGTCAAAGTAGCCAAGGTAGCTGACATTCTGCAAGAGAAAGGTATTGCCCACCGCAAGCTGAGTAAGTCGGAAATAGACGAGTATCTTCACCGCTTTATGGCATTCCGGTTCAAGCAGGGTCCATTCTCCATGACCAATTTCAAGTGTTCTGACGAGAACCTGAAGATAGGCGACCGGACGGTAAAGTCTTTTCCCTGGGTGGATATAGATGAAATCAATATGCCCAACTTCGTGAGGCCGTTCCTTTCGGTCAACATCAACGGCACCTACATTGCCACTGACCTCTTTTCTTTCCTAACGGAGATACCTTATACTGACTGTGTCATCTACAATCAGGTCATACAAATACCTGCCCAGCGCAGGCTTATGCGCAAGCTGCAAAGCAAGGCGAAGCGCCACGGATCCATGCCCGATCCATCCAACCGCATCGCCAAAGAAGATATAGAACGGCTGTTGGACACACTGGCTGTGGATAGCAAGCTGATGGTTTATACCAATTTCAATATCCTCGTCAGTTGTCCGCACGACAAGATAACGCCGGTTACATCGTACATCGAGACGAAACTCTACGACTGTGCCATCATGCCCTCTCGCTCGGCTTATAACCAGCTGGAGCTCTTCACGTGCAGCTTTCCTGGCAATGGCTATGCCTTCAATCCTGATTACGACCTTTTTCTTACGCTGTCGGACGCAGCGCTCTGCCTATGCTTTAAGGAGCATCTGAAACATTCTGAGGAAACGCCGCTCAAAACCTATTATACAGACAGGCAGGGACTTCCTGTGGCGATAGACATTACCGGCAAGGAGGGAGTACACAAGTACACTGACAATGCTAATTTTTTCTGTATCGGACCCAGTGGCAGCGGTAAGAGCTTCCACATGAATAGTGTGGTGCGCCAGCTTCTGGAGCAGAATACGGATGTGGTGATGGTAGATACTGGAGATAGCTACGAGGGTATATGCAGCTACTTCGGTGGCACCTATATCACCTACTCCAAAGAGCATCCCATCTCCATGAATCCGTTTAAGATTACGAAGACGGAATACCGACAGAACTTCGGGGAGAAGAAGAACTTTCTCAAATCGCTTATTTTTCTCATCTACAAGGGAAGCGAGATGCCTTCAAAGATTGAAGATGCCATCATCAATCAGGTCATCGTGGAGTATTATGACGCTTTCTTCCACCCCTTCCGTGGTTTTTCCGCAGAAGAGAAAGATAGGTTGCGACACCGGCTCTTGCTGGAGGATAAAAAGAACGGTGAATATGAGAAGTATGGTGAGAAGGTGGAACATAGCTACTATCAAGATTTTGAGGGATATCAGGGAAACACTTCTGCAAGTGTCAATGCAGAAAACAGAGATACCATCTTTTCTGAAGCCGAGGTTGCGCATCACATCAAGGCAAAACGTCAGGTAGAAAAGCTGCATGCTCTGGTCAATGACCAAGCTGCGACAGAGGGTGAGAAGGTGGCTGCTAACCGTCAACTCATGCGCCTCATGGCTGAGGTAATCGAAGGCAGCTACCTCATGCGCATCGAACAGAAAATCGAGAAGATGGAGCAGCGCAGACGTAAGATGACGGTCAGGAAGCTGTCCTTCAACACTTTCTATGAATATGCGCTGGAACGTATTCCACAACTGATGACCGAAAAGAAGATAGCCTTCAACATTGACAACTTTGCTGCTATTCTCGAACAGTTCTACCGTGGTGGCGAGCTGGAGTGCACGCTGAACAACGATCTGGAACAGTCACTCTTCGATGAACGGTTTATTGTCTTTGAGATTGACAAAATCAAAGATGACCCTGTGCTGTTCCCTATCGTGGTGCTCATCATCATGGATGTGTTTCTCCAGAAGATGCGTATCAAGAAAGGCCGAAAGGCTCTCATCATCGAAGAGGCATGGAAAGCTATCGCCTCGCCTACGATGGCAGAATATATCAAGTATCTCTACAAGACGGTGCGTAAGTTCCACGGCATCGCCGGTGTAGTGACACAGGAACTGAACGACGTGATTGATTCTCCCATTGTCAAGGAGGCTATCATCAACAACAGCGACGTGAAAATTCTGCTTGATCAGGCCAAATTCAAGGATCGGTACGATGACATTGCGGCTATCCTCGGACTGACAGCGGTTCAACGACAGCAGATCTTCACCATCAACAGTCTTAACAACCACGAGGGGCGGAATTACTTCAAGGAGGTATGGATATGCCGTGGACAGGTATCGGATGTGTATGGTGTGGAAGAACCGCCTGAATGTTACTGGGCCTACACCACGGAACGGGCGGAAAAGGAAGCCCTCAAGATTTACACGAAGCATTATGGTGGTAACATCCAACGGGCCATCACAGAGATAGAGAAAGACCGCAGAAAGGCAGGGATAAGCAAATATCTCGATTTCGCGCGGCATGTCAACGAACATCAAAACATTATGAGCTTATGGAAAAGTTAAGGTTAATTTTCGTTCTGGCGATGCTCCTTGCCTCGCTGAACATTCGGGCTGGCTGGCGTGTGGTGATAGACAAGAAAACCACGGCCGCCGTTATGTCCAATGCTGCTTCGCAGAAACTCATAGAGGACAGGCACAACGGGCGTCTGGATTCCATCAATACCAAGCAAGAGAAGCTGATGAAATATACCGCTACGATGGCAAGCATCAAGGAACTTTACCAACTCTCCATGCAGAACATCACTGGTTTTGGGGAAGAAAGCAGATACTACGGTGAAATCGTCTCGCTCACAGCCAGCATCTTCAAGGATGTGCCCATCGTGCTGAAACAGCTCGGCAAGTCACCGGGCAAGAACTATGTGGTATGCCTCAATGAGATGACCAATCTCGTGTCCGAGACGCAAGGACTGGTACACGACTTTGTGGATATTGTAAACAACGGCAAGGTACGCAATCCTTTGGACACGGCCAAAGATGACAGCAAGGACGACGGATATAACCTGCTCAACCGCTATGAGCGGCTGACGATGGCCAACAAGATCTACAGTCGTCTGCTTGAAATCCACTATAAGCTGGAGGTTATGGTGATGATGTGCCAGTTCGGTAACAACTGGGGGGATGTGCTCATGGCCATTGACGTGGAGTCGTGGGCTGCCTATATCACGGCTCAAAACTCCGTTGACGGGTTGATTGATAACTGGAACGGCTTGGGTGTCTAAAAAAGTTTGGCTTATGAAAAAGGCATGGAATATAAAAAGATATGGGCTGTTGTTATGGTGCTTCATGGTAGCAGCTCCCATCTTTGCCGATGTTATACCGACGCCGAGGGATCCGCTAACCATTGAAGCCCTTATCAGTCTGCATAAACTCATCAAGGGTGAAGAGGACAAGGCCTTGGCAAAGGTGGCAACGAGTTTTGGTGAACAGAGCATCATCACAAAGGGTGCTACCAAGTTCAATGATGTCAGAACGACCTTGGACAGTAAATTGAATAATGGCTATTCCTACGTCATCTTAGCCAGCGCATTGGGTTCGACAGTCAACAGCATGTATCGCTTGATACAGGAGTACTCCCAGTTTACACGCTCCACTTTTCAATATACCTCCAAGAAGCCGATGGTGGCATGGTACTATACAGAAGCGAATATGGCTTGTGCAAGAGAAATCAAAAACATCAAAGCCCTTTATGCATCGCTTGCCGCCAGCGGTGTCAATGTAATGAAGGCCTCGATGGACGAGAAGCTTCACCTTATCATGGAGTTGAAGACTTCCATAGAAAACATGAGAGGTATCATCGACGGTGCCAACGTCTGGTGTAGCATCATTACCGTCGGCGGGGTCAGATACGATTATATTTGGGACATCCTCAACAGTGAGGTGACGGACAAAATAGCAGAAGGAGTAATTAACAAATGGAACGGTATATGAGAAAATTTCTATTCATCATGGCAGGGTTACTTTATCTTTCACTGTCTGCATTTGCACAGCATCCGACCTACGATGACCAGAAGGAAAAGCAGTGGAAGTCGATGGAGAACGGACCATGGGACTTTGCTCCTGCATGGTATTATTACTTATTACACAAGAAATATAGCGGTGGTGAGGCTTACTGGCAATGGAGATTTCTCAAATCTGGCTGGAGAGTCAGGTTTAAGGAAAGTAAGTCCAGCGTGAAACGCATCATGCCCACTCGTATCACCGCCGAAGAGACGCAACGACAGAAGATGAAGGAAACCGAGCATGAACGTGCGAAGATAGAAGAACTCTACAAGGAGGAAGTGACGCGTGCCGCTGACAGGAATGTCGATCTGGTTTATTCCTCCTTCAAAGCCGACTTCGAACGCATGCAGAAATCTATTTCCGACGGACTGCTCTTCTGTATGCAGAGGAGCAGCGGCAAACTGAAATTTCAGGTCGATGAACTGACCCGGCAGAACGAGATGATTTGCCAGGATATAGCCTATATCCACCGGACGGGTGTGGGATATGAACTTGAAAACGCCAAACGGCAGAAAGCCTACCAACAATATAAGAAACAGATGGAGGAAATTGTCAGTCGCGTGGCACATCTTGTAGGCATGGCGCAAAACTATTACAAACGATAAAATTATGGTTACAGATATTTTGATGAATATTGCAAGTCAGCTACTCACCATGGGACTGCCCTCTATTGACCAAAGCCTTGAGAAGCTGCTGGTGGCGATGGAGACTTTTCCGAAGTCGGCGGTGCTGGGCAACACCGTGGGCTACGCCCGTGTCATAGGCTTGTGCCTCGCCCTTTGTGTGGGTTCCTACGAGTGCTGGATGATGATGCTTGGACGTAGGGCGATGGACGTAATGAAACTTCTCCGCATCGTGGGACTGTCCATCTGCATCACTTACAGTTCTTGGATCTGTCAGGAACTGACCCGACCGGGCAAAGCGTTGGAGGCGACCACCAAACAGATGGCGAGCAGCAAGAACAAGGAAGTGGCTGCGCTGGAACTCAAAGTAGCACAGAAGCAGTCGGACTATCTCAAACGACTCCGCCAGGTGCAGGACAGTATTGAGACAGCGAAGCAGGTACAGACCATCGGGGAGGATGCCCATTGGTGGGATAAGCTCATCTACAACATGGAAAATCTGGGCACGACCATCAACAACTATGCGCAGCGAGCCACCGTAGCTGCTGAGACAAAGGTGTCGGAATGGATAAACGACGTGATACGCTTCATCGGTGAACTGATATTCCAGATGTCGTATTATGGCATCTTGGTAGCCCAGCGTATTTTCATGGCTATACTGGCCACATTTGCCCCCATCATGTTCGCCCTCTCGATAGTACCTCCATGGAGCAGTGCATGGTCGCAATGGATCAGCAAATATCTGTCCTTGTCGCTATGGGGATTTGTCACCTATATGTGCCTGTACTATATCGACTTCATCCTGATGTATAACCTCGGCGAGGACCTCAATGCCTATGGCAGGCTTCTGCAGGGGCAGGTGAACTCTTGGGGACAGATAGGCGCTTTGGGCATTCAGGGCATTGGCTCCAACTGCATGTATGCTATGGGTATGCTGGTGGGTGCCTATATCATCCGTTTCGTCCCTGAAGTGGCATCATGGCTAATTCCAGGGGGTGTGAGTTCAAGTGCTGGCAGTGCAGCCGGAGGTGTCGTAGCAGGAGCCGTGGGCGGAGCTGTGGGCAGTGCCGCTTCTACTGGAGTGGGTATCGCTTCAGTGGCTACACCAATGGCGGGTTCGGCGGTATCTGGTGCGGCGCATCTTGGCGCAGCTGGTATGGCAGGAGCTGTGAGCGGCGCAAGTGGCTATTCCGATGGCGGAGTGGCTACTATGGCTGGAGTCATGGGAGGCGCTGCCTCGGGGATGGCGAAGGAGGCCAAACACATGTTCACAGAAAGCTCTGCTGGCAAGGCGGCATCGAAGATGGGCAGCTCCATGAGAGATTCTTACAACAGAGGAAAATAAACTAAAAACGACAGAATATGTTAATACAAAGTTTGGAACAGAAAACAAGGCTCGCACTGACAACTGTACTGCTGACCATCATCGGCAGTACGGTGGTCTGTGCCTGCTGCATCTTCTACTGTGCCAAGTTGGTAACGGAAGAGCGTAATCAGATTTATGTCCTCGATGGCGACATTCCTTTTCTCGCTGAAAGGAGTAAGCAAGAGGCGAATTTTGTCATGGAGGCAAAAGCACACATCCAGCTCTTCCATCAGTATTTCTTCAATCTACCACCCGATGACGACTATATCAAATGGACACTGTCCAAAGCCATGTATATGGCGGACGGTACGGCACTGAAACAGAAACAGGCGATGGAGGAAAACGGTTTTTACTCGGACATTGTCTCTTCTTCGGCCGTGTGCATGATCATCTGTGACTCCATCAAACTAGACGAACACACTCGGAAGTTCAAATACTACGGTACGCAGATTATTAAATATTACTGTCCG
>NZ_SDIK01000040.1 GCF_008016795.1 Prevotella brunnea | reverse complement strand
TCACATACCGCTCACCGCCGTTCCGACGGCTTATTTCAACTATTTTATCATGGTCGAGAGATTTTATCAGCTGACCATATACCGGCTGTCCGAAGAAATGTGTACTTTTGCCCATGTTATCTGAGTTTGGAAACAAAAGCAAAGATAACAAAAAGGGCTGATACCTCGTGAGAAGTGTCAGCCCTAATTCATAAAAAATGTGGGATGTTTAGCGGACAGTAATAATTATTAAACGTCGTTCACGCGACATGAAACGCTCTCTTATCACGGTGGGCGGCATTGAGAATGTGCCCCGTACAAGGAACAATCCGCACGGTCTGCTGATTACCAACTGGAGAACATTGGAGAACAAAGACTTAGACTACTAAGGGTATGAAGAAGAAAATGAAACGTGCGAAAGAGGCCAAGGCCAGATGGGAACAGGAAACCAAGGTAAAGCTGGAGTCCTTTGTAAGGAAGCTCTCTTTGCAATGGAAGATACGGGAACGGATAGATGCTGCCAACGCATGGGCTGTGAAACACCCAAAGCGTACGGCAGCCATGACCATCGGTGCGCTGGTCTGTTCGCTCTGCTTGGGGATAGTCGTGTCACTCTATACTCCGCAACCCAGCAAGGATATTGTGGGGGAGATAGAGAATGTGCAGCCTATGTTCGCCGGACTGCAGAGCATACAGAACGGCAAGAACGTACAGGTTCGAGAGGTCGGACAACTGGCTCTGCGAGGACAGCAGCTGAAATGGGAACTGGATTCCTTGGTGCGTATTCCTATCAAGACGCATCAGGATTCCACGCTTATCATCTATAAATATAGGCAGCTCGAAATGATAGTGACAAACTTAAAACATTAATGATATGAAAGAACTGATTAAGAAATTCTTGCTTAAAGCTGGACTGACAAAGGAGGATGCTCCGTCAGACGCTGCACGGACGGAGGCTAATGCAGAAGCGCAGGGCGAAAATAAGGAAGAGTCCGACGAAAGGGAAAAGACTATTCCGAAAGAACCTCCAGTGGTGAAGCCCTTATCACAGGGCAAGAGTTGGTGGCGCATCGATTTCAAGCAGCCCAAGTATATCTTTCCATTGGCCATCCTCCTGCCCATCTTGTTCTTAGGCTATGAGCTGATTGGTGTGTTCGGAGGGCAGGGCGATGCCCAGAAGGGTGTTGCCACCGACAGTATCAACGCTTCGCTGCCCACAGCAGCCAATGATGAAATGGGGGACAAGATGGCGGAGATGAACAAACGTTATAACGAGGAAGATGCGGCATCGGCAGTGAACGGCATCGGTGAGGACCAGCCACAGCAGGACTCGCTCAGCAACAGTTATCAAGAGCATGAGCTGGACGATATAGACCGGCAGAATGCCATCAATGCGCAGCGGCAGAAGGACATGGAAGCCTTGCAACAACGACTGGAACAGTCTCGGAAGCACATCAATGCCTATGAGGGTGGAAGTTACGGCGGTGCATCCAGATACGGTTCGGGCAGCAGCTACGGCCGTAGCTCCCGACAAGCTGAGATGGATGACTATGCAAGGGAGGTGGAAGCGATTCAGAAGAGAAGCCTTGCTCGGCAAAAATCCTTGGAGAGGAGCATGGGCATCGGCGATGAGGATGAAAGTGGCAAAGAATCAAAAGTGTCACAACCCTTCAATGCACCTAATCGTAAGCCCAAAGAGAAACCTGCCATTGTCAAGAAGGTGATGGAGGGTAATGCGGATAAGTTCAACACTGTCAGTGCCGAGTCTACGGCGGAGGTTCCGTTGATCCGTGCCATGATAGACAAGACGACCAAAGCACACGAGGGTACGCGCCTCCGGTTCAAACTCCTCGATGATGTGACGCTCAAAGGGACAAAACTGAAGAAGGGTACCTATCTCTATGGTACGGTGACGGGATTCGGTCAGCAGCGTGTCATGGCTTCCATCACCAGCATCTTGGTTAAAGATAAGTTCATCAAGGTGGGATTATCCGTCTATGACAATGATGGCATGGAGGGCTTTTATGTGCCAGAATCGGCATTCCGTGACTTGATGAAGGATGCCAAGGCGAACGCCTTGCAGAGCAATATCAACTTCGACGGTGGGTATGGTGGCGGACTGAGTTCTGAGGCAGTGGCTCTGCAGGCCCTACAGAACATGTATCAATCAGCAACCTCTGCCGTGTCTGCCAATATCAGAAAGAACAAGGCACGGATCAAGTACAACACCATCGTCTATCTGGTCAATACCAATGCTGAGTAGCATTCAACAATTCATCAAACATTAGAAAATATGAAGCAGTTTTTAGTTATCTTGGTTGCCCTCATGGGATTGTGTGGCAGCCTTCAGGCACAGAAAATGTATAAGAACATTGAGGCAGACTCGGTTTCGGTGAGATATATCCGCAACGCAAGGCCCACGGACAACTACATCTTTGACGAGAACAGACGCAAGGATGTGGTGTTTGTCAACGAAGAGGTGACAACGCATCTGCTGATGCCAGAGAATATCAAGCTCGTGGACATTTCGACGAACAAGATTGTTGGTAACCAGTGTACGGACAATATCGTGCGTATTAAACCCTCCAGGAGAATGTACGACAATGAGTTGGTAGGTACAGTTACCGTTATCGGTGAGCGACATATCGTACAACTCAACGTGGTTTATACTGCCGGACCAGCGAAAGCCAACTCCATCTACCGCATCAAGAACGGGGATATGGGCAGATATGAGAATCCCGACGTGACGATGCCACGTAAAGAAATGGCAGCCTACGCCTGGGCTATCTTTGCCAGTAAACCGCAAAAGCATATCCGTTCCCACGAGTATGGCATCAGAGCAAGAGTGAACAATATCTTCAGCATCGGTGATTATTTCTTCATCGATTATTCACTCTACAATGCCACCAAAATCAAGTATGACATCAGTGAGCTACGCATCAAACTCACCGACAAGAAGGAGCTGAAGGCCACCAATTCGCAGACAATTGAGCTGACTCCGGTCTATTCCCTGAACAGTGCCAAGAGCTTCAAGAAGGCATATCGTAACGTGCTGGTACTCGACAAGCTGACCTTTCCTGAAGAGAAGGTGCTGAAACTGGAGATTTCGGAGGAACAGATTTCTGGTCGTGTCGTCACACTCAACATCGACTATAAGGATATTCTTCATGCCGACGGCATTGGTGAACAGATAATGGCGTTCCTCCCGGTTCTTAATTCGCAAAAGTAGCATCATGGCAGTAGAAGAAACAAGGGAACAGCAACAGATGTACAACACGTTCAGGAGTTGCATCTACCTTTTCTTGATTGTAGAGCTGATCATGAATCTCCCCATCACGACGGACAACCGTGTGACGGGATTTATCCTGGAACTCATCACACGCTTCAAGGTTTTCAACAATGTGGCATCGTGTAAGCTCATCGAACTGATATGTATTGGTGTGACATGCATCGGTACACGTCCACAGAAGGCATTGAAGTTCAATGTCAAGACAATGGTGCTTTACCCTATCGGCATCGGCATTACGTTCATTGCGCTCTGCATGATGCTTCATAAGGGCGTCTGGGGCGGAGTTTCATTTGGCTTCCCTACCAATCGTGTGCTCTACGCCATGACTTCCATTATCGGTACGATGCTTCTGCATCAGGGGTTAGATGGTATCTCTCGCTACTACAATTACAAATTGGGTGAAGACCGTTTCAACTTTGAGAATGAGTCGTTCCAGCAGTCGGAGGAACTGAATGAAAATCCTTATTCTGTCAATATCCCGATGATCTACTATTTCAAGGGACGCATGCACAAGGGATGGATCAACATCATCAATCCGTTCCGTGGCACCATTGTACTGGGTACGCCCGGTTCTGGCAAGTCGTTTGGTATCATCGACCCATTTATCCGTCAGCATGCGGCCAAAGGCTTTGCCATGATGGTGTATGACTACAAGTTTCCGACATTGGGAAAGACGCTGTTCTATCAATACTGCAAAAACAAGAAACTGGAGAGGCTGCCGGAAAACTGTGGTTTCCACATCGTGAACTTTACCGATGTGGAGTATTCCAACCGTATCAACCCTATACAACGGAAGTATATCCCTGACTTGGCAGCAGCGGCTGAGACAGCTGCAACGTTGCTTGAATCGCTTAACAAGGGGGGCGACAAGAAAGGCGGCTCGGAGGCGTTTTTTCAGAACTCGGCCATCAACTTCCTTTCGGCTATCATCTATTTCTTTGTCAACTTCCATCCGACGGGGTTCAAGGACGGCAAGAAACTTACTCGTTACATCAAATACAAGGGGAAGAAACTAAGGCTGATGACAAAGAACTGGCATGACTACCGAGCTGTCGACAAGAACGGTAACATGATTCTTGACTTTGTGGATGAGCTGAGCCACGATGTGTCGGTGGATGAAGATGGCATGTTCGTGGATCTGAATGACTTCACTTATATCAGCCGTAACGGACAGAAAGTGCATATCACTTCATCCTGGTATGAGGATGAGCAGGGACAGGTAGTGGAGCCTGACACCATTACAGGAGAATATTCGGATATGCCACATGTACTATCCTTCTTAGGTAAGCAGTACAGTGACGTATTTGACATCCTGATGCAGGATCAGAAAATTCTCTCGCTCATGGCTCCGTTCCAGTCGGCTTATACCAACAAAGCGATGGACCAACTCGAAGGTATGGTGGGTACGCTCCGTGTCAATGCAGCTCGCTTGGTTTCACCGGAAGCCTACTGGATATTTACGGGGGATGACTTCGACCTGAAGATTTCAGACACTGCCAGCCCTTCCTATCTCGTGATTGCCAACGACCCGGAGAAAGAGCAGATTGTGGGCGCACTGAATGCGTTGGTGCTCAACCGTCTCGTGACCCGTGTGAACAGCAGAGGGAATATCCCTGTTTCCATCATCGTGGATGAGCTGCCAACCTTGTACTTTCATAAGATTGACCGACTGATCGGTACGGCGCGAAGCAACAAGGTAGCAGTGACGCTTGGTTTTCAAGAGTTGCCACAGCTGGAGGCGGACTATGGCAAGAATGGGATGCAGAAGATTATTACCACTTGCGGTAACATTTTCATGGGTGCCGCCCGCAACAAGGAAACGCTGGAATGGGCGCAGAATGATGTATTCGGTAAGGCGAAGCAGACGTCCAAGTCTATTACCATCAATGACCAGAAGGTTTCCACATCTATCTCGGAGCGGTTGGACTTCCTAGTCCCTGCTGCCAAGATAGCGGACATGGCGACTGGTTGGCTCGCTGGTCAGTCAGCTCGTGACTTTACTCCGACGGAAGGCAGCATGATGCAGGGCTTCGACATTGAGAAGTCGGAGGAGTTCAAGACCTCGAAGTATTTCTGTAAGACCCACTTTGATATGGAACAAATCAAACAGGAGGAAAGTCTGTATGCCGACCTGCCAAAGATTTATCAGTTTGCCTCTAACCGTGAGAAGGAAATCATGCTGGGGCGTAACTTCAAGCGTGTCAATGACGAAGTGGATGCGATGATTGCTGAGTTGTTGGGCAAAGAAAAGAAAACAAAGTAACATGATCCTCGTTCAAGGTAAAGGGTTGTCAGGAAGCGCATTGAAGGTAATTGCATTGGTGTCCATGACATTAGACCACATAGCCTACTATCTGATGGACGAAAGCATTGCCTACGATGCCATGCGAACGGTGGGTAGGATGGCTTTTCCCATCTTCGCATTTCTGCTGGTGGAGGGGTATGTGCATACCCGTTCCGTAAGGAAATATGCGCTGAGTCTTTTCATTTTTGCTCTTGTGTCGGATATTCCGTGGTGGCTACTGAATCATGACAATACACATAATGTGTTCTTCACCCTGCTATTGGGGCTGGTGGCAATAGAGGGGTTAAGCAATGTTGGTAAGAAGTTTTTGCCCTGTTGCGTCTTGATGGTTGCAGTCTGTAGCATCGCTATGTGGCTACACGTCGATTATGAGTATTCAGGAATACTGCTGGTTTGTACGTTTTACGTGTTTCGCAAACACAACGTAATGAAATGTCTTTTGGCCTCCCTTTTTATGTACCAGTACGGTATGATTGGGGTTTGGCTGGGATTGGCGGTTATCCATTGTTACAACGGAGAACGAGGATTTATAAAAGGGCAGTATGCGAAGTATTTGTGCTACGCATACTATCCCTTGCACCTGCTTTGTATATGTACTTTCATCAACTAAGTACAAATTTCTATCCTTTAAGAAAGATATTAAATAATATTTTTGTATATTTGAACACTCAAAGATGGCTAAAGTATAACTCTTATTCCATCTATAGCATAATAATGATGAGATAATAGCGTTACCAAATAATAACAATGGATATTAAATACTATAGTAATATCGGGTCTGCTAAGGATAATATGAAGAGTCCTGTGAATAATTGGTATAAGTTCACGGCTGGCTTTTCATATCGTTTTGTAGATGATGTACTCGATGGCCAAAAAAAGAGGAAATCTGTAGTTTTTGATCCATTTTCTGGTTGTGGTACAACATTAGTTACATGCCAAAAACGCAATGTGTTTGCAGTTGGCAACGAAGCCCAAGAATTTATGTGTGATATTATCAATGCTAAGTTAAATTGGGATCTTGAGGATAGAATTGTAGAAAAGTATATAAATAAGATCATGGATTACCATGACACACATTTTGCCATTGATATTTCCGAAGAATACCATCCACTTCTTATAACTCTTTATGACGCAAATACATTAAAATCAATATATCTTCTACGTGATGCAATTCTTCAAATAATTCCTGATGAATACAAACTTTTTTTCAAACTCGCATTGAGTCAGACCCTCCATAAGTGTGCATTGAATCCTATAGCAGTTCCATACATAGTTAGAAGTAAGACTTTGAAAAATTCGGGACACCCTATAATGAGATTTTTAGAGATAGTGCATAAAATGATGGAGGATATACATAATCTACCCACCCATAAGAGAACTGCAAAGGTTTATCGGGCTGACTCTCGTAAAAAGAATGAGAACTTGGAAAATGGACTTTGTAATTTGTGTATCACGTCTCCTCCATATCTTAACAACCTTGATTATGGAGAAATATCAAAGGTTCACACCCATTTCTGGAAGATTACCAGATCTTGGAATGATTTGACTACAAATATTCGTTCACATCTTGTTACTGGAGCGACAACTCACTACCGTGACAATTCTTTTGAAATGGACGCTTTCAAAGAAGGAGAATTCGCTATTGATAACCATGACTTAATGGAAGAACTTGTACCTATTTTTTATAAGCTACAAGAAAGATCTAAAGAACGTCATGGAAAAAAAAGTTTTCATATTCTGATGATGTACTATTTTCAAGACATGTATCATGTGCTAAAAGAAATACGGAGAGTTCTTAATTCCCATGGCGCTGCATATTTGATATTGGGGGACTCTGCACCTTATGGAGAATATATTCAGACAACGAGCTATCTTGGGCGAATTGCACAGACTGTAGGTTTCAATGAGTATGAAATTTACAAGCTTCGTGATAGAGGTACAAAGTGGAAATTGTCAAATCGTCACAATATTAAACTTTCAGAAAATATCTTAGTATTAAGATGATGAATATAGATATCAGAAAATCCAAGGTCATCGCTTTTATTCCAAAGGCAGAGGACGAGGGCAAAGGCTGGAGTTATTCTTTTGTCTATAGCCTACTAGACATTAGAAACATCTACTCTCTTTGCTATAAGTACGATGGCTTTTCCTCTATTACTGACTGTTTGTCGTCTTGTGTTTCCAATAATATTGTGTCCGAGTCTGGAAAAAAATGGACTAAACGCAATTTACTCGAAGTAATCAACGCCCTTATCAATTTTTCTTTGCTTGAGAAAGGGTCTATGAGGCCTGTAGATAAAAGTGTTAAATTTGAGAACAT
Source organism: Prevotella brunnea (assembly GCF_008016795.1). Taxonomy (GTDB): domain Bacteria; phylum Bacteroidota; class Bacteroidia; order Bacteroidales; family Bacteroidaceae; genus Prevotella; species Prevotella brunnea. The sequence goes on along the minus strand of NZ_SDIK01000040.1, from coordinate 3,092 downwards.
GGGGCGTATAGCTCTGACAGAAAAAGAAACGTGTTTATTAAAGGATATTTATATTCGATACAAACGGTTTGCAGAATTCTGGGCTTTGTTTGAATTAAGCCAAGAGGAAAGGATAGTATTATCTTTTAATTATGCCAATCGTTTTACTAATAGTTTTATATTAGGGACGTGTAGCAACTCTCCAATTTATAGGATTATACCCAATCGAACTGACACTATGAGGTTTTGGGATGTATTCTGTTCATGGGGAGAGAAGCTACATATGTTGGAGAAAGTTTCATCTTCCTTCTTCCATTTAGAAACCATTCCCACGACATCAGGCTTATCTTTACTATACAAGATAAATACGATGCCGGAAGATTTTTCAATTCTTGATTATATACGATCTCACAAGCTAAAAAGGATTATGTTTATTCCAGACTTATTCTTCATGCTCATCAAGGAATTTCGTTATTCCATGAAAGAAATGAAATTGAAACTTACTACAGAAGTTTTAAGTCACTTAGACCAATACAGATTTCAAAGTACATCGCTAATTAATGTAAGTAAATATGATAAAGACTATTTGCCCATGGTTAACAATGTATATATGTCACATCTCTTAAAATTATAAATATGTCAGAAACTAGCATAGATATTCTCAAATCTTTTGAGAACGCCAAGGATAGTGAAACTATCCTGAAGACAAAGTTCGATCTTGATTCTAACCCTTTCCCCAAATCAGGAATAGCCGACTTAGATGCGACAGATGAGGTTATAAGCAAATTGGTACCAGTCTCTTCAGAGGTAACACAAAAGATTGTGTCATATATCAGGGATTCTATGTCCGATCGGAATTCAGATAATCGTTATCTAAGCCTTGTTATTACAGGCGAATATGGTACAGGTAAGACACAGACTCTCATGTTTATTCAATATTTACTAAAGCATTATCCTGGCTACAAGCCATATGTTGTGTATCTTGACGATCCCGGACAGAGTCTTTCAGAACTAATAGGAAGTGTCATTAGTGAGATAGGTATTGAAAATTTCAAAAGATATTTATGGAATATTTTCATGTTGCATGTAGATGACAACCAAGAAATTAAAAACAGATTTATAGAGTATATATCTTCACCAAGGATGTTTACAAGCTATAGCAACTTGGCTGCGAACTCTAAATTTGAATCATGTTTTAAGAGTTATAAGGAACTCGCGGATGCTTTATTAGGTGAAAAAGTGAATCGTGCTACCAAGAATGCGAGGGAAGAATTTTTACTTAACTCTATTATGACATGTTTTATAAACAAGTTCAAATATACTAATATTGCCCGTTACTATGTAGGTATCCTTTCTGAAAATATAAATATAAGTAAGTCTTGGGATCTTATAGTATCCGGGCAAGCCAAAGATTTAGCCAAGAAAGAGGTTGTGCTATTGAAATCTATAGTTGAGATTGTCAAGAACCAAATGGATTATACAGACTTCTATCTTTTAGTAGACGAATTTGAGGAAGTGTCTTCTAATCGCCTGACCAAGAAAGAAGCAGATAATTACATGAGTAATTTAAGAGCTCTTATCGACAGGGAACGAAACTGGTGTTCAGTATTTGCAATGAATCCTCGCGCATTAGAAGATGTGAAGCAGATATCGCTGGCTTTGTTTGGTCGAATTTCTAATAGTACTATTACCTTAACTCCTTTCGATGCCAATCAATTAGGTTTAGTAATCAAGAATTATATTGACACTGTTAGAAAAAACAATGACTCCATATATCCTTTCACAGATGCTGCCGTACAAACCCTATATAATGGTGTCGAGGATGAGAACCTAAAAGGATCGCCACGTTATTTACTCAAGCTATGTTATAGTATATTACAAGATGCCGCAGTGACCTTAGATAAAGGCCAAAGCATTGATGAGGATTTTGTAAAGAGTTTCCTTAATAAGATTGACGAGTAGAAATGGCGGTCCACATTGAAGAAATGTATCGAGTAAAGTATTTTCTCGATACAAATATCTTGGTTGATTTAATGGGTGGAAAATTTCCTAATCTTAATGCGGTTATGGATTTTTTTGCAAATTGCCCTTTTGTAGATTTACATTCATCAATGTATGTTCTCTATGAATTTGCAGAGGTGAGGAAATATGAATTGTTCTTAGCTAAGCTTAAGAAAAATCTCGCTATTGCTACTGACTATTCGAAAGCCAGAATTAAGAGCAACTGGAAGGTATGTAGGCAAGATTATTCTGTATATAAAGCTGATATTGAACAACAAGTTAGAGATGATATTAAGAAGTTGGAGAATGATTTCGACATAAACTTTGAGGAACATCCTCTTCGTGAGGAGATCATTAGACCTGCAATGTCTTTGTTCTTAACAACTCATATATCAAAAGAGGATGCTTTGGTTCTACTTTCCTGTGTATCGCCCAATAGACGGGAATCTATCACTGGCATGAACATTGTAACACATGATAAAGGGTTCTTTCATGCATCACAACAGGATAAGGAAACAATAAATAGTCTTTTTCAACAAGAAAACTTGGAGGTTCCTACCGTTATCAACACACACACATACATATCAGTAACAAATGGTTTTCCTATCAATCTTTATAAGTCCTCTTTAACAGACCATATTGAAGATACTCTTCGAAGAAAAATATTACTTCGTATAAAGGAACAAAAGAAATCTGAATTTGTTGGATACACTAAGAATCTCGGTAACAGGGGGAATGCAGCAAAGTGTATATGTTTTGTTTCATCAAGGGATGAGTCAATAAACCTGGCTGATGACGTTATATTAACCATCATACCACAATCTTTAGATTGCGTCACTTACGAAATACCACAAGGTATCTCTTTTTGGAAGAACAAAGCAGAAGATAAAGACATGATAATTAGAAAAGGAGATTGTATTTCGTTCATTGATGAAAATATTGATGATGTTACTTTGCTGAGACTAAGAAAGCCAAGAAATCTCGTATTCATAGAGCGTTATTAAATCAATTACAACATGTCATTCTATATTTAGATATGATGCTAAATTTTTGGCTGAATTATATGTATCCATACATTTTTGTATAGAATAATATTACTGTCCGCTAAACAT
>NZ_SDIK01000039.1 GCF_008016795.1 Prevotella brunnea | reverse complement strand
CATTGCTCATGGGCATTTTCGCTGACGAACAACTCTCGTTCATGATACATCAGGGAGTTCATGATTAATGACTGAAGGGTAACAAAACCCTCGCTGCTGCTTGTGTAATTCGAAAGAATTTCCGAAATTTGCGAATGTGTAAGTTTCATTTTTTTCTTTTTTAAAGTTATCAAATACAAAGATAAGAAAAAAGAAGCTTACACACTTTTATAGGACAGTACCCATCTGTTGGTTGTAAGTTGAGCTTTTGAGGGATGACTAACTAAAACCCATACGCAATGAATTCATATCAAAACCTGCCTGTCCTGACAAGACAAAAGACAAGCATATTCTTTGTTTAGCCGGGGCGTTGAAAACGCGAAAATCCTTTCCGGCTATATGAGAAAAGTTCAACAGTGTCCTAAATTTTCTTCATTCATCTATTTAAAGCTTAGCTTTTGCTTTTCAAAAGGTAAGCTTTTGCACTGCAAAAGGTCATGAATTGGAGTGCAAAAGCTAAGCTCTTAAATCGCAATTAATATTATCTTGATTATCAATCGGTTATGAGGCGTGTTACAAACGTGGTTTTTGTAATATAATTTCATTGATGGTCGGGTCGAATGTGCGCTATCGAGCGTCTGCTTGCCATCGCCTGAATACGAATTGAAAACATAAGGAAATATGTGTTATTTAGCATTGGAACAAAATATGTCACGTCTCATGATTTGATGTAACTTTGCGCGAGAGGCTCAAAACATCATTCAGGACACTATTAGGAAAAGATAAAGGTTTTCTCACTTCCATACAACACCGTACAATCCTAAATGATGCAAGTTCCAAAACGAAGTGCAATAAAAGAGTAGCCCTCGCCGAGAGATGCAGACGTTCTCGAAGCGTAGCGAGAGGTTGTCTGCATCTCTCGGCGAGGAAAAAAACAACCAGCAATACAAATAAAAAAAGGGAGACCTCTGTCTCCCCAAGATTAATTAACTTTGTATTATTACTGTCCGCTAAACATCCCACATTTTTTATGAATTAGGGCTGACACTTCTCACGAGGTATCAGCCCTTTTTGTTATCTTTGCTTTTGTTTCCAAAC
>NZ_SDIK01000038.1 GCF_008016795.1 Prevotella brunnea | reverse complement strand
TGTGTCTCAATGAGTTGGAATGAGGATTTCTATGTTTAGCGGACAGTAATAATAGAAATTAGCGGTAACGCACCGGAACACTCTCACTTTTGGATGGAAAACTGCTTTTTTCCATCTTCGAAAGGTAAATTGGGAAGCTATCTTTGCGTGGCAGACAAATACTGCAATCCCATAAATGGCACACAGGCAGCATATGGTTTTGGTGTCCTCCCTGAGAAAGAATAAAGAAAGAAGAACAGAGAATATGCAACTTATTCAAAAATCAATCCCCAAACGTCTCTATAGAGGTGCCGACAGCGTCTCTATAGAGGCGTTAAGTGTGTCTCTATAGAGACGTAACACACAACTCTATAGAGACGTAATACACAACTCTATAGAGACGTAACGCACAGCTCTATAGAGACGTAACGCACAGCTCTATAGAGGCGTACGAGGGGGGATTATTTACCGTAAAATAAAGACATAAAAGCATCAGGTGAACACACAAGGGCATCAGGTGTAAAGTAAAAACATAAAAACATTAGGAGGGAAACAGTATGACAGTAAGTTACAAACTCGTCAAGAGAAAGAATCCACAGAAGAAAGGAGATCCTGCAAAATGGTATGCCACCCCGAACAGCTCGCGTCCGCTGCCACCCAAGGCCATGACGCGCTCTGCAACGGCAAACACCACGCTGGCGCCGTCGGAGCTGGAGGCTGCGATGGAGCTGTTGGCGTCATTCATTCCGCAGCAGTTGCAACAGGGACACACGGTGAGCGTTCCGGGATTGGGCAATTTCCGCCTGACCTTCAGGAGCAAGGGTGCATCGGAAATCAACGATTTCGACCCGATTCGGATGATTCATTCGCCCCGCATCCTCTTTACGCCGGCTGCCGAACTGAAGGATCGCGCGCTGCGCGGCTTGCGGTTTGAAAACGGCGGTGTGCTGGAGAACAAAGTGAACTATGCTTCCCTGGCCGATTACAACAAGGCAAAGGGTCTGACGGGCAAGCCGGGAACGGGTGATCCGGGAACAGGCAATCCGGGAGCGGGTGGTTCGGGAACGGGTGGCGACCCCAATCCATAACGCGAAACTTACGGAGCGTTGCCACGGAGAGCGACCGGAGGGTTTCCGCCGATTGAGATGCGTGGCAACAGCCTCGGAAAAGAAATGGGTGGAACAGCGGTTCTTACCTTTAGTTAGATGATAATTTAAGTTACAAAAAGTAACTATTCATTTTTTTTTGTAACCAGAGGCGGACTGTCGTGAGGACAGCCCGCTTTTCTGTTTTTACGGATGGGGGTTTCATGGCTTTGGTTTTTCTTCTCCGTCGGTGGTCAGCAGTATTTCCTTGTTGCCGTAGCGTGCCTCGAAGTATGGGGGCGATTCGCGCAGGGCTATGCTGTCGTATTTGAAAGGAGTAACGGGGGTGTCCTTCCCATCGGGTAGCACCAATCCCATCTTGCCCTCGAGTTGTGCGATGATGGGCATGGTTCGGAGGTCGTCCACATAAACATAGCAGGTGCGCAGAAATTCATACTTCGGACTGAGGATGACATTTCCCCTGTGGTCGATGATGCCGAATTTCCCATTGCGTTCCACCACCTGATGTTGCTGTATGTAACATTCGCGTATCATTTTCAGATAGCCCACCATGCGTCGCCTGTCGTTCACGAGGGTGAGGAAGTAGTCGAATGTGTCGGCATAGTTTGCCACTGCTCTCACCAGCACCATCTTGAAGTCTAATCCTTTGAGAGCTTTTCTGTTCAAGTCGAAATACAAGGCTATGGCTTTCTCCTTTTCCTCGAGCGATAGTTTTTCCAACTTCTCCTCCACCCTCATCATTTGTTCTTTCGAACCACTCATGCCCTTGATGTAGCGATGGATTTGTCGGCTCATTTCCTTGCATGCGAAATGTCTTATCTGCCTTTCCTCCACCGGGTCGGCATATTGATTGATGATATTCATTTGTTCGTTCATGGGTTTTTCCTCCCTTCGTGATATTGTTTCATGCAAGACACCCGGACAGAAATTGCAGAAGGGTGTGCTTGCCGTAAGGTTGCGTTCTGCCACTGTTTACGTGCAAATATACATGAAATTGCGGAAGAAACCAAATTATTTTTGTACTTTTGTATTCCTGTTTTTAATATGCTTTGACAAAAAGCCCATGAAGTTAGACAAGAATCCATCTGAAAGCCACATAGAGATGCGAGGAGTCCGGGTGAACAATCTGGATAATGTGGACGTGAACATTCCCCGCGACCGTTTCATCGTGATTGCCGGCGTTTCCGGTTCGGGGAAGTCGTCGTTGGCGTTCGACACCCTGTATGCCGAAGGACAGCGACGCTACGTGGAAAGTCTGTCTGCCTACGCCCGCCAGTTTCTCGGCAGGATGCAGAAGCCCGAAGTGGACTTCATCGAAGGGTTGCCGCCCGCCATCGCCATCGAGCAGAAAGTGATTGCGCGCAATCCTCGTTCCACGGTGGGCACCTCCACGGAGATTTACGAATACCTCCGGTTGCTTTATTCGCGCATTGGCAGAACCTTCAGTCCCATTAGTGGAAACGAAGTGAAGAAACACTCTGCCGGCGACGTTGTGGAGAAAGTTCTCTCGTTTGCCAAAGGCACGAAATTCTATCTCCTCGCTCCCCTTCAGGTGCACGAAGGGAGGAGTGTGAGGGAACAGCTGGAAATGGCGATGCAGCAAGGCTATGCACGGCTCTTTGCGGATGGCGAAGTGGTCCGGATAGACGATTGGCTCAAAGACGGGGAGGAAGCAGAACACGGCACTGCCGACGTCTGCCTTGTCATCGACCGTCTGACGGCAGATGACAGCCAAGACGCCGTGTCGCGCCTCACCGACTCGTGCGAGACCGCATTCCACGAGGGAGACGGAAAGCTGCGCCTCGTGGTTCTGCCGTCGCGCCTCACCTACGAGTTCTCCACGCGCTTCGAAGCAGACGGGATGCAATTTGAAGAACCCACCGACAATCTGTTCTCCTACAGTTCTCCGCTCGGTGCCTGCCCCACCTGCGAAGGCTTCGGAAAAGTGATGGGGATTGACGAACGACTCGTGATTCCGAACAGTTCGCTGTCGGTTTACGAAGGTTGCGTGCAATGTTGGCATGGAGAGAAGATGAAGTCGTGGAAAGAAGCCTTTTGCAGACTTGCCGCCAAAGACGATTTCCCCATCTTCAAGCCCTATTACGAACTGACTCGTCAGGAGAAAGATGCCTTGTGGCACGGACTTCCCCATGAAGCAAGCCTGAAGCCCGACGAAAGAGTTTGCATCGACTCGTTCTTCCGAATGGTGAGAGACAACCAGTACAAAATACAGTATCGGGTGATGATGCACCGCTACAGGGGAAAGACCACCTGCAAGGATTGTAACGGCAAACGACTGAAGAAGGAAGCCACATGGGTGAAGATAGATGGGATGGCTATCACGGATTTGGTGGAAATGCCCATTGCGGCACTGAAAGACCGGTTCGACCATCTGGAACTGACCGAAACCGAGCTGAAGATAGGCAAACGCCTGTTGACGGAAATCAAAAGCAGGCTGCAATTTCTCGTTGATGTGGGATTGGGCTATCTCACCTTGAATCGTGCATCGAACACACTGAGCGGTGGCGAGAGCCAACGCATCAATCTTACCACATCGCTGGGTTCATCGCTGATAGGGTCGCTCTACATACTGGATGAGCCTTCCATCGGGCTGCACAGCCGGGACACCGACCGTCTCATCCACGTGCTGAAAGAATTGCAGACCATGGGGAACACCGTGATAGTGGTGGAACATGACGAGGAAATCATCAGAGCGGCAGACTACCTGATAGACGTGGGGCCCGATGCGGGCAGACTGGGTGGAAAGATAGTTTATGCAGGACGCATCCCGGAGAAAACAAATGATGAGCAGAAGAAGCAAAGGCTGTTGAAAGAGTTTCCGGGTTCGCACACCCTGAAATACCTCATGGGGGAAGAGACGATTGAAGTGCCGAAAAGCAGGAGGCAATGGAATCGGTTCATCGAGATAAAAGGGTGCAGAATGAACAATCTGAAAGGGATTGACGCCACCATTCCATTAAACGTCTTCACGGTGGTAACAGGGGTCAGCGGAAGCGGAAAATCATCGCTGATAAAAGGTACGCTCTACCCCGCACTGAAGCGTATGCTGGACGAAGTGGCAGATGTGCCGGGCGAATACGCCTCGTTAGGCGGAGACGTGAGCAATGTGCGACACGTAGAGTTCGTGGACCAAAACCCAATAGGCAGAAGCACACGCTCCAACCCTGCCACCTACGTGAAAGCCTACGATGAAATCAGGAAGCTCTTCGCCGAGCAACCACTTTCCAAACAGATGGGGTTTGCGCCGCAATACTTCTCATTCAACACCGAAGGCGGCAGATGCGAGGAATGTAAGGGTGCGGGCGTGGTAACGATAGAAATGCAGTTCATGGCAGACTTAGAACTCGAATGTGAGGCGTGCCATGGAAAACGCTTCAAGAAAGAAATCCTCGATGTAACTTTCAACGGAAAGAACATCAACGACGTGCTCGACATGACTGTATCGGAAGCCATCGCCTTCTTCGGGAAATACAAGAAAAAAAACATTGTGGAAAGGCTCAAGCCCTTGGAAGACGTGGGGCTGGGATACATAAGACTCGGACAAAGTTCCTCCACCCTGTCGGGTGGCGAAAACCAAAGAGTGAAACTTGCCTATTTCATCGGACAAAGAAACCAAGAGCCTACCCTATTCATGTTTGACGAACCTACCACCGGACTACATTTCCACGACATCAAACGACTGCTGGGTGCTTTCGATGCCCTGATAGAGAGGGGGCACAGCGTCTTGGTGATAGAACATAACTTGGAAGTGATAAAGTGTGCGGATTACATCTTGGACATAGGTCCGGACGGAGGCGACAAGGGGGGGAAGTTGGTGGCGAAAGGAACACCGGAGGAAGTGGCGAAGAACAGCAACAGCATAACCGGAAAATATCTGCTTGACAAATTGTAGCCAATGAGAGGGTGAACCATGCCTCACCCATAAGTTTACGATGGACTAAAAACCCACAGATTGAAATCGACGAGTTTCATCCAATAGTGTCCTGAATATTCTTCATTCGTTTATCCAAAGCTTACCTTTTGCGTTCCAAAAGGTAAGCTTTTGCAATGCAAAAGGTCATGAATCGGAGTGCAAAAGCCAAGCTTTTAAATTGCAAATCATATTACCCTGATTATCAATGGATTATGAAACGCTTCCCGGATGCGGTTTTTGTAATGTAATTTCGCGGTTCCGGTCGGGTCGAATGTTCGCTGCCAAGAGCCTGTTTATCATTACCAGAATACGATTTGGAGTCATGAGGAGATATGTGTTATTCAACATTGGAACAAAATACATCAAGTCTCATGATTTGATGAAACTTTGCGTGGGGCACAAAATTATTTAGGAAACTATTGATTATTATCAGTATTTTCAGATAATACTTTGCCATATAATGTTTTCTTATTAACTTTACAATCAGAAAATCTAAGCAACTGCTTCCCATGAACAAACCATTAACTGTATATAAGGCTTCCGCGGGCTCAGGGAAAACATTTACCCTGACCGTGGAATACATTTCCATCCTTGTGGCAAATCCGGAAGATTATCGAAAAATCTTGGCTGTTACATTCACTAATAAAGCTACGATGGAAATGAAAGAGAGGATCATGTCACAACTCTATGGCATAGCCAAAGGGCTGAAATCTTCGGACGATTATTTTCGTCAAGTAAAGGAGCGTACTCGCCTCAGCGATGTCGTTATAAGAAAAAATGCGCAAATGGCATTAACTCTGCTGACTCACAAATACAATAATTTTAGGGTTCAGACAATTGATTCTTTTTTTCAACATATTTTGCGTAATCTAGCACATGAGTTAAATCTTACGGCTAACCTGAAGATTGACCTTAACGATGAGCAAATAGAAGCTAAAGCCGTTGATGAACTTGTAGAAAACCTGGAACAGGGACAGCCGATACTGTCATGGATTCGCGATTATATCGATGAAAACATAGAGGATGACAAGGGATGGAATGTACTCGGGAAAATAAAGGAATTTGGGAAAAACATATTTAAGGAATTCTATAAGGAGCACGAAAAATCGTTCAACATCTTATTCAAGGACGAAGATGCTTTCAATAATTATACGAGACAACTGCGACTGCGCAGAAATCAGCTTCAGAAAGAAATGAATGATATTGCGCAAGACATCGTAAAGGACATTTGCCATAATCACGTTGATGACAGTTCTTATTTCACGCGCTGGCTGTATGCCTATATCAACAAACGAGTAAACGGAAAGATAACAAATGAAAACACTCCAAAATATGTTACGACTTGTATAGAGAATCCGGAAAAGTGGACAAGCTCTAAATGTCCATTGCTAGAGAAAACGACAATTAGGGAATTGGCATCGTCGAAACTCTGTAAAAAACTTCAGTTACTCGAATCGAAACGTCTTGAAAATTGGAAAGAATATCAATCCATCGTCCTTACGTTGGCTCATTTGTCTCAACTAAGGTTGCTTCACGCAATCTCCAACAAAGTAAACGAGATAAATAGAGATTCCAATAGGTTCATGCTCAGCAATACACAGTCGTTAATCAAGGAGTTAATCGTCGATTCAGATACTCCTTTCATTTTTGAGAAGATAGGAACCAGGCTGAAACATATCATGATAGATGAGTTTCAGGACACAAGCACCATTCAATGGTCGAACTTTAAGAATCTATTGGAGAACTGTATCGCGCAAGTCGGATCCCAAAATCTCATCGTGGGAGATATTAAACAAAGTATATATCGCTGGAGACAAGGCGACTGGCAACTACTTCATAACATTGATAAAGGTTTTCATCAGGAAATTATTCAAATAGAGTCGAAAAGAGAGAACTACAGGTCGGAAGAAGTTATCGTCAATTTCAATAACGCCCTATTCGAGCAACTGGTAAAAGTAACAGAAACCGAACTGCGAAGCGATGGTATAGAAGAAGCCGAAATATTGAAGAAAGCTTATGAAGACGTGGAACAAAGGGTGAATAAAAAAGGAAGCAATGGATATGTAACCATTGACCTCTATCCCGACAAAAAAGCGACCTATCGGGACAATGTTTTACAGCAGCTGACCGATACGGTGAAGGAATTGTTGGAGAAAGGATATAAACAAAACGACATTGCCATACTTGTACGCTCGAAGAATGTTATTCAGGATATTGCAGATACATTCATTCGTACATTTAAGGGAAAAATAAATTTAGTCTCCGATGAGGCGTTCCGTCTGGACGCTTCGCTATCGGTAAACATTTTGATAGACGCGCTTCATCTCTTGACGCATCCTGACGATATGCTGACAAGGGGAAGACTTGTGAAAGCTTACCGACAGAAAGTGCTAAAACAAAAAGTTAAGGACAGCGAGCTTTTAGTTTGTCCCACTTGCCCCACTGTCAAAGGAGAAACCGTTGGAACAAAACAGGATCTAAAACAGAAAAGTATCGAAAGACAGAAAAGAAAATTAAATGACTCGCTTCCTGAAGAATACGTGGAAAAGCAAGAACAACTCTTGGAAAAGCCTTTGCTTGACTTGGTTGATAAACTTTTCATGCTTTTCCGGCTTGATACGCTCAAAGAACAAAGTGCGTATGTCTGCACTTTTTATGATACGCTCGCGGATTATTTACGAGAACACCCGGCTGACATAGACGATTTCATCAAAGAATGGGAGGAAACCATTTGCTCAAGAACCATACAAAGTGACGAAATAGAAGGAATTCGATTGATCACCATTCACAAAAGTAAGGGATTGGAATTCCCCAACGTCTTAGTCCCATTCTGCGATTGGACACTGGAACTGAACGATATTATATGGTGTGAAACCGATGACAAAGCCACACCTTATAACAAACTCCCACTCATACCCATTGATTATTCCAAAAATGCGATGATGGGTACTGTCTTTGATGAAGACTACAAACATGAACACTTTCAAAACACCATTGACAACTTAAATCTACTTTATGTGGCATTCACGCGCGCAGGAAGGAATTTATTCATAACAGGTAAGCGTATGAGTGATAAAACATATAAAGAGAAAGCAGCCGGTGGAACTACCAAAAACCGGTCGCAAGGCATTGAACTTGTACTGAGAGCGGGAAAGGATGACTCGCAAGATGCCAAAATAATAGAAAAAGAGTTAAAAGGCTGTATTCTTGATATCCCAACATCGCAAGATGAAGTCATACATTTTGAATATGGAGAATTGACTTCACCCAACAAAGATATCAACAAAGAAAAGGACGACAATCCATTTCTTACTTCTGTAGCCACTCAATACATCCAAGTGGAAACATTTCCACAAACCGTTTCTTTCAGACAGAGCAATAAAAGTCAAGAGTTCGTGAACGAAGAGAACTCCACTGAACTTGACAGATCCAGATATATTAAAGTGGGAAATATTCTTCATGAACTTTTCGCCACAATTTATACGCTTGACGACATTCCGGCAAAATTAAACGAGTTGGAACAAGAAGGGATTATCTACAATGACGAAATAACTACCAATGAACTCAGAGAAACCATCGAAAAATCATTGAGAAGCAATCAAGTGAAAGATTGGTTTTCAAAACGTTGGGAATTATATAATGAATGTACCATCCTACAATACGATGATAAAAATGAGGAGTTAATAGAGCAACGCCCCGATCGAGTCATGACCAACGGAGAAGAAACCATTGTGGTGGATTTTAAGTTTGGGAAAGAGAGGAAAGAGTACAAAGAACAAGTACAACGATACATGCGATTATTAACAAAGATGGGTTCAATGAATGTTAAAGGATATTTATGGTACGTCATGAGTGGAAATATAATCCAAGTAGCAGTATAACCTTTTTTACCTTAGTCAGCACTTATAATGAATACATTAATATCACACATAGCTAAAGATTTAATAACGAAATACGGCACAAACCTTGCGCACATCGCAATAGTTTTTCCAAACAAAAGAGCCGCGTTGTTTCTGAATCAAGAATTGGCAAAGCAAGCCGGACGACCGATATGGAGTCCTGCCTACATAACCATTTCCGAACTATTCAGGCAACAATCCGAACTAACCGTTGCCGATCCGATAAAAAGTTTGTGCGACCTTTTCAAAAGCTATGTTACCATAACTGGTCGAAATGATGACTTGGACGAGTTTTATGGATGGGGACAATTACTTCTTTCAGATTTCGATGACATTGACAAGAACATGGCAGACGCGAAACAGGTCTTCAAAAACGTTCAGGATATTCATGAGTTAGACTCCGTGGATTATCTCACCGAACATCAGAAAGAAGAGTTAAAACGATTTTTTGCAAACTTTATTGGCGACACAAGTATATTAAAAGAAAGGTTTATTACACTATGGAGCAAATTGTATGATATCTACGATGATTTCAAAACGCGTTTAAGAAAACAGAACTTGGCATACGAAGGTATGCTCTACCGCGAGGTAGTTGAAAAAAATAACTTCCCGAATCAATTTGAAAAGTACATATTCATTGGATTTAACGTTTTACAAAAGGTAGAACAATGTTTATTTTCCGCACTACAAAAAGAAGAAAAAGCAGTTTTTTATTGGGATTACGATAAATATTATCGAAAGGAGATAAATGAGGCAGGCACTTATATCAACCGCTGGCTTACACGTTTCCCCAACTCTTTAGACAATAACGATGATTCCATATACAATTGCTTTGAAAGCAAAAAGGACATTCAATTCATTTCTGCGCCTACCGAAAACCTGCAAGCACGATACATAACAAAGTGGTTGCGAGAAAACAACAGATACAAAGATGGCAAAAAGACAGCCATCGTGATGTGTGATGAGAATTTATTGCCTACCGTGGTTCACAGTGTGCCTCCCGATGTGGAAGACATCAATGTAACAACCGGGTTTCCCCTTCTACAAGCTCCCATCACATCGATGATTTCTCAACTTATCTCTCTGCAAACCGATGGCTTCTCCTTGAAGGAAAATGCTTTCAAATTGCACTATATCAATAGGGTTTTGAGACATCCATACGGTAAATATATATTGCCGGATGCTGAATTCACTCTTCAAAAGTTCAACAAAGAAAAAGCATTCTATATCAGCAGAATAGATAATTCAGAAATAAGATTTGTACCCCATGATGTTTCTCACATGCCTGAGTTCGTCGCTTGGCTTGCCAAGATAACACGAGACATAGCCGTGAATGGTACAAAACAAGACACACATCTTTTTCAAGAGTCAGCTTTCAGAATGTACACACTCCTAAATCGCGTTTCAGAATTGATGGGACAAGGTGATTTGGTAGCGGATATTACTGTTTTCAGGCGGTTACTTTCACAACTAACAGCCTCAACCAACATTCCTTTTCACGGAGAGCCCGCGAAAGGCGTACAAATCATGGGATTGCTGGAAACGCGCAACTTAGACTTTCAGCACGTACTGTTATTATCGTGTAACGAAGGAAATATGCCCAAAGGAGTGGATGACGTATCATTCATCCCCCATTTCATAAGACAAGCCTACGGACTAACCACAATCGATAATAAAATAGCGATTTACAGTTATTACTTTCATAGTTTGCTTCAACGTGCCACAGATATCACCATCCTCTACAACAATTCCACACAGGGCAGCAAAACTGGAGAAATGAGCAGGTTTATGCTCCAACTCCTTGTAGAGACAAATCACCCCATCAAACGTATTGCGCTGAAAGCGGGACAAGAACCCATGCAATGGCAGGTGTCACTCATAGAAAAAGACGAAATCATCGCAAAGAAACTCAATGACATTTCTTATATCTCGCCAACAGCCATCAATGCGTATCTGCGTTGTCCCATAACATTCTATTATAGATACATAGCGGGATTGACCGAGCCAATGGATAACGATGAGGATGATATTGATAACAGGATGTTTGGCAATATTTTCCATTGTGCGGCTCAACTAATGTATGAAGAGCTTTTACCGAAAGATAGAATAACAAAAGAAAATATCGAATACGTTCTAAAGACGGAGAAATCGGCAAAATCTTTTAGCGAGAGAAAAAGCAATGGGACATTAGACAGTGTCATAACTTCTGCATTCAACAAAGAGCTTTTCCGGCTTCCCTCCACATCAAAAAAGAAACCAAAACTTAACGGATTACAAGTATTGAATCAAGAGGTC
This sequence comes from Prevotella brunnea, assembly GCF_008016795.1. Lineage (GTDB taxonomy): Bacteria > Bacteroidota > Bacteroidia > Bacteroidales > Bacteroidaceae > Prevotella > Prevotella brunnea. The sequence continues at coordinate 14,266 of NZ_SDIK01000038.1, read as the reverse complement.
ATAAAAAAATACCTCCGACGGCTTCTTGTTCTGGATTTGAGAATTGCTCCGCTAAAAGTTATCAAACATGAGTATGATGTTTATAAAACCCTAAAGATAAAGATTGGTGATGAAGAAAAACAACTCACCATTGGGGGGAGAATAGACAGGTTGGACGAAATAAACTCCAACACGTCAATGCCAAGACTCAGGGTAGTAGATTATAAGACCGGTAACAAAGTGGCAGCCGAACTTAACAGTGTGAGCGACATATTCAATCCGGACAATGTACTCGAGAAAAAAAGTGATTATACATTACAGGCGTTGCTCTATAGCATTCTTACAACCGACGAAGACAATAAATATAACAAGGGGCATTTACCTGTAAGTCCTGCCTTGCTATTTATACAACACACCAATGCCAATGACTATAGCCCCATACTGTCGCTTGGAAGTAATGAAATTGAGAATGTGGCAGACTATGCAGAAGATTTTTATAAGCACTTGAATGGAGTCTTAGAGGAAATTTATAACATGGAAATACCATTCAAACCTACCAAAAATTTGAAGACCTGCGAGTATTGTCCTTACAAGCAAATGTGTGGCAGATAAAATCTTGAGAAACTGATATTCATCAGGCTGCTAAAACAAAACCGTGAATGATGATTATTCCTCAAAAAGGCGCCGTGGGAAAACCTCGAAAAAAGAACAAATGAAGAAAATTTATAAAGTATTGAATATCAGCTCCTAACAAGTCCCTTTTCAAAAGCTTACCTTTTGCATCACAAAAGCTTACCTTTTACCATTCAAAAGCTTACCTTTTGGATCGTAATACCTAAGCCATTGAAGCACGTCAAACCTATCGCCTTGCAGTCATGACACTTTACAACAGAAAAAAATATAAATCAGTCTTGAAGAAAACAAGGCGTATGGCAGAACCATCAAAAAACTTCAACAGACAACTACAAGCATTAATATTAAGCTGAAATATGGGAATTAACAAGAAAAATAGCTATCTTTGCAGCATAATCAAACAAGTGGTATATGAATACAATTGATACTAACACAAGTGAAGAGAAACGCAGCTTAAGTTTCGTAGAACAATTTGTAGAAGAAGATATAGTAGAGGGTAAAAATGGAAAGAGGATTCAAACCCGATTTCCACCGGAACCCAACGGATACTTGCATATTGGGCACGCAAAAGCGATATGTATGGATTTCGGTGTGGCGGAAAACTATAACGGAGTTTGCAATCTTCGCTTCGATGACACCAATCCAACTAAAGAAAACAACGAATACGTAGAAAACATTCTTCAGGATATCAGTTGGTTAGGATTCAAATGGGGCAATATCTATTATGCCAGTGATTATTTTGAGAAACTATGGGACTTCGCTATTTGGATGATAAAAAAAGGACTTGCCTATGTGGATGAACAAGATTCTGAAACCATCGCAAAGCAAAAAGGCACTCCCACACAAGCCGGCGTAGCTTCGCCTTATCGAAACCGTCCAATTGCCGAAAGTCTTGAACTATTCAAAAAAATGAATACGGCTGAAGCCGTGGAGGGCAGCATGGTGCTTAGGGCAAAATTGGACATGGCGAATCCCAACATGCACTTCCGCGACCCCATCATTTACCGTATCATACACACCCCTCACCATCGTACGGGAAACAAATGGCATTGTTACCCAATGTATGATTTCGCACATGGGCAGAGCGATTATTTCGAGGGGGTAACCCATTCGATTTGCACCTTAGAGTTCGTACCTCACCGTCCTCTCTATGACAAATTAATAGATTTTCTCAAGGAATATGACGGCACTGCCGATCATCTTCATGATAATCGCCCAAGGCAGATTGAGTTCAACAGATTGAACCTTACCTACACGGTGATGTCGAAAAGAAAATTGCACACGCTTGTAGATGAAAATTTTGTGAAGGGATGGGACGATCCACGCATGCCAACTTTATGTGGTATGCGACGACGAGGTTATTCACCGGAATCTATCAGAGCATTTATCCGATCAATTGGATATACCAAATTCGATGCGCTCAATGATGTGGCATTGCTTGAGGCAGCTGTTCGAGACGACTTAAACAAAAAAGCCACTCGAGTTAGTGCGGTACTTGACCCCGTGAAACTTGTCATTACTAACTATCCTGAAGGTAAGACAGAAGAAATGAAAGCAGTGAATAATCCGGAGAATGAAGCAGAAGGAGCGCATATCATATCTTTTTCCAAGAATCTATGGATTGAACGTGCCGATTTCATGGAAGACGCACCGAGAAAGTTCTTCCGAATGACTCCCGGTAAGGAGGTTCGCCTAAAGAATGCCTATATTGTTATGTGTACAGGCTGCACAAAAGATGCTGAAGGTAATATTGTTGAAATCCAAGCGGAATATGATCCAAACAGCAAAAGTGGTATGGATGGTGCGAACCGGAAAGTAAAAGGAACTCTGCATTGGGTAAGTGCCGATCACTGCTTGAAAGCTGAAGTCCGCGAATACGACAGATTATTCATGGTTGAAAACCCAGCTGCAGATGAAAGAGATTTTAGAGAACTTCTCAACCCTGACAGCCTGAAAACACACGACAATTGTTATGTTGAAAACTTCCTCATCGAGAAAAAACCGGGTGATTATCTGCAATTCCAAAGAATTGGTTATTTCATGATGGATCCGGATTCTACGGATAATCATTTGGTGTTCAACAAAACTGTTGGTTTGAAAGATACATGGGCAAAAGCTAACAATAAAAAATAAGAAGCCGGGAAATTGGATAGTTATTATAAATCTGAAAAATTCAAAAACATTCTTCGGGAATACGAAGAAGGGGGAGAACAAGCATTCAGTTCCTTCCTCGACTCAGAAGAATTGACCGACATAGCCGAATACTATCATCTTAAAGGCAATGTGGAGAAAGCTACTGAGGCTGCCCTTTACGCCCTTCAGATATATCCGGGGGCAGTCTCTCCACTTGCGTTTCTTTCCAGATTTGCGCTGCTGACGGAAAACAATCCGGAAAAAGCAGAAGAATTGGCAGAGAAAATCATCGACAAGAGTGATCCGGAATATTTCTATTTGAAGGCGGAAATTCTCTTGGCAAGTGGAAAAACCGAAGAAGCCGACCTATATCTTCATGACTGTTTGGAGAGTACAGACGAAGAGGATAAAGAGGATTTCATTATTGATGTCGCCACTTTATTTGCCGATTACGATGAAGACCGGAAGACAGAAGAATGGCTTAACATTTCAAATATGAAAGAAAGCAGTCCTTTCCGAGAAATCCAAGCAAGACTTCTGAATATTCGTGGGAAATACGAAGAAAGCGAAAAAATATTAAATGAGCTTTTAGATGAAAATCCATATTCAGGCATCTACTGGAACAGCTTGGCACAAAATCAATTCTTAAGAAACAACTTCCAAGAATCTGTTACGTCAAGCGAATACTCCATAGCCATCAACCCTGACGATGACGAGGCACTTCTGAACAAGGCCAACAGCCTATATAGTTTGGGAAATTACAAAGACGCGATAGAGTATTATAATAAGTACAAGAAAGCAGGGAATAATAACGACCAACACATTATCAGTGTTACCATCGGACATTTATACCTACTCCTTAACAACATGCAAGAAGCCTACAATTATTTCTCACTGGCTCTAAAAGAATCGAAAGAGACGGCTGTTACCTTGATACATATAGCGATTTCGGCATTTGATAACGGCTACTTGGAGTTTGCATACCAATTACTAAGTAGAAATTTACCCAAGGTAGGAAATAATTGGAACTTCGGTTATGCTCATTTGGCACGCTGCTGCTTCGAGTTAGGGTACCAAGATGAATATGAGCAAAGGTTGAAAACAGCCATCAAAAAAAACCAAAAAGAGTGTAAAGAAATACTGGAAGATCTATATCCTAAGAACACTCTTCCAAAGGATTATCCCAACTTCCGCCCTCGGGAGAATAATAGTGAATAGCAAGAATAATACCCATATGGGGAATTTATTTATAATATAAAAAAGAATTTAAGATATATGAGTTTCATATCCTCCCTTCTATCCCAACTTAATTACGGAACAATATTTCTTCTGATGTTGCTGGAAAGTACCGTAATTCCAGTTCCTTCCGAATTGGTTGTCGCACCGGCAGCCTATCATGCAGCCGGAGGAAATATTAACATTTGGTTGGTCATTCTTTTTTCCACATTGGGAGCCAACTGCGGAGCCTCCATTAATTATTGGGCGGGGTGGTATTTGGGACGACCGCTCATCTATAAGTTCGCAAATAGTAAATGGGGACACTTATGCTTGTTGAATCAAGAAAAAGTCGAGAAGAGTGAAAAGTACTTCTATAATCATGGTGTTGTAGCCACTTTGACAGGAAGACTTATTCCCGGTATTAGACATCTTATCTCTATTCCCGCCGGACTCGCGAAGATGAACTATTGGAAATTCTTACTCTATACAACGATTGGTGCCGGTCTATGGCATACTATCCTTGCATTATTGGGATATTATCTCCACACGTTTGTTCCGGAAGATCAATTAAATAACAAAATAATGGAATACGGAGAATATATTAAATTCACGATTATAGGGATTTTAGTAATTGTGGTCGGCTATTTCTTTATTAAATGGTCGATAAAACGAAATAGTAATAAGACTATCACAGAAGCTAACGAAAAATAATTATTCAGCATCTAACGTTCAATCAAAATCTAAATCATTATGGCAACAAACGGGAAATACATGGAAGAAATTGCTCACGAGCAAATATTGACTGACACAGAGGAACGTGAACTTGCGGCTAAGATAAAATTGGGAGATGCAAAAGCATTGGAGAAACTAACGAAAGCTAACCTCAGATTTGTTGTAAGTCTTGCTCATCAATATCGTAACGAAGGCTTGAGCGAGAACGATCTCATCAGTGAAGGCAATATAGGTATGATGCATGCCGCCCAAAAGTTTGATGGAGAAAAAGGAAGTCGTTTCGTAAATTTTGCAGCTACTTATATCAGACATGCGATGGAGGAAGCTATAAAAGAGCAAACCAGCCTATACAAAGTTCCAAAGACTGAAAAAAGACCTTTTGAACACAAGCGCGCACATGCCATATCCATTGATCAGCCCGTACCCATTGGAAGCAATAATAATTTTACATTGCAAAATGTATTAGAAAACACCAATGCTAGTCATGCCGATGAACACCTTAATCGCAAGATTCTCAAATCTGAAATAGAACAAGGAATGAACGTGCTCGATGCAAGAGAAAGAAAAATAATTAGTCTTATTTATGGTCTGAAAGAAGGTAGTAATTATACAATGGCGGAAATTGGAGAAATGATGGGCTTAAAAAGAGAGCGCGTCAGACAAATAAGAGATAAAGCTATCCGCAAATTGAAGAAAAGATTGAAATAACAAAAGCAATACATTTTAATCTCGTCTCCAAGTTCTATCATAATTCATCTTATTATGATAGTTTTGAACCAATCACGTAAAATACCTTTATGCTGGTTTTGACTGTCAGCACAAAGAATTAGCACTTGCGAACCATCTATAAGTTTTGGTCCAAGACACATTCCCTCATAATTGGCTAAATTTTGGTGGAAAACAGATAACTTGGTTTTCCACTGACACATCAGTGTTTTAGGGATGGGTATAAGGTTTTCATGCAAAGGTTTCGTGCTATCAATAGGAATACCTCGCAACGGATTCACAATATATATCTTATTACAAACAAAAGATCCGATTTTATTTTTTGAAACAAAGAACTCGCGTTCTAAAACAAGTAACCGACCATCATCCATTGCAGCTAAATCAGAAACCCCAAGCGCATAATTTCTTGCCAACACACTTGTAGATGGGGGATCCATTTCATAAAAATATTGGTTGAAACATTGAAAGTTTTTATCAAAAGATTGCAAACGAAGCCTATTGCTTAGACAGTTATTGGTATCTGCTTGTTTTCCGTCAGCAGGCAATGTGCTCTCGGTAGTTGTCCAAAATAAACCGGTCATATGATTATATGTAAGCGATTCTATCCCATAACTTGCTGATGCTTGGGCAAAAAATTCAGGAAGCCGGATACGCCTTCCTGTTAGTTCTCCTTGTATATTATATTCACAAATAGAATTGTCGCCTTCTCGCGCAATGAAAACAGAACTATCCGGATGGTAAAAAGCAATTCCCTCTTCGTCATGATTAGCCTCCGAAGAACTTCTAAAGCCTTTGTAACTTGCATTAATAATTTCTCCTGAAACAGAATCAAGCACAAGCTCTATCAAATGAAAACCGCTGTTTTCGGTCTTGTCGGAAACAAGGGCATAATTATTTCCTCCCAACCACGTTATACCGCTGTAATTGCCTTTAGGCAATGAGTTAAAATATCGTTGAGAATTGATTCGTTTTATCTCCAACTTGTCCTGGGCAAACAAATTAATGAATATCGAACTGACAATAAGTACTGCTAAAACTTTCAAATACTCATGCAATTTACCTCCTTTGCCCATATACAATATTTCTTTCAACCTATTATATTTTGAACGCAAATTTACATAAAAATCGCGATATATAAGCTAGTGGGAATAAAAAACGGGAAATAAATTCTCGAAACTCCCATCTCTTTTGTCGGTAAAAGTTTCAAGACCTGCATAGGCACATCCGCTGAGAAAACGTTCATTACAAGGACTTCGATAACAGAATCGAGACATCCGCCTAAAACTGATGACACGATATACTCGTCCATGGGAAGGCTACTAACTTTGTGATGACATGTGAGACCTCGATTTGCAAATTAACCAACGACGTGAACGCGATGGAATCCGGTGTGCGCCCTGAGTTCGAAGAGGAAAGTTAGATAAATCCAATAATGTCCTAAATATTCATCATTCATCCACCCAAAACTTAGCTCTCACTTTCCAAAAGCTTACCTTTTGCACTGCAAAAGGTCATGAATTGGAGGGCAAAAGCTAAGCTTTTAAATCGCAATTAATACCATCCTGATTATCAACAGATTACAAAGTGTGTCTCAAACACAGTTTTTGTAATATAATTTCATGGTGTCGGTCAGGTCAAACGTTCGCTATCAAGTGTCTGTTCACTAACACCTGAATACGAATTTGAGGTTATGATTAGAAAGAAAACACGTCAAGTCTTATGATTTATGCGATGTTTCGTAAGTTCTTGAAAAAATATTTAAGACACTATTGAGATAAATCCAATAATAATCATCTTTTTTTTTACAAACTATTTGTTATTTAATATTTTTTTTCTATATTTGCACATGGTATTAGTACTGTGCAAATAAGTCAAATTTAAGGATAAACAAGATGTCAATTTCAAAAACAAGGCAAAAATTAGTAGATGTTGCACGCCAATTGTTTGCAAAGAACGGAATAGCAAATACCACAATGAACGATATTGCTAAGGCTTCCGGAAAAGGACGGCGTACGCTCTATACATATTTCAAAAGCAAAGACGATGTATATTTTGCAGTTATTGAGGCTGAACTTGAACGCTTGTCTGATAAACTTGATGAAGTCGCAGCTAAGAAGATTCCACCTCATGACAAGATTATTGAGCTGATTTATACACATTTAAGCATGATAAAAGAAACAGTTATGCGAAATGGCAATTTAAGAGCAGAATTTTTCAGAAACATTTGGATGGTTGAGAAAGTAAGAAAGAATTTTGATGAGGATGAAATAGAACTTTTTCAAAAGGTATATACAGAAGCTAAAGCCGATGGAGACTTTGACATCGACAATGTAAAATTGGTAGCCGATATTACCCATTATTGCATAAAAGGTCTTGAAGTTCCTTTTATTTACGGACGATTGGGACACGGCTTAACAGAAGAGACAAGCCGACCATTGGTTGCAAAAGTTGTGTATGGAGCATTAGGAAACAAGAATTCGAGACAAGGTTCTGACAACACTCCCCTTTAATTCTAAAATGAAAACAAAACAAATACGATAAAATAAAAAATGAAATTATTAAACGGAAAGACAGCACTTATTACAGGTGCAGCAAGAGGTATAGGAAATGCGATTGCACTGAAGTTCGCGAAAGAAGGTGCGAACATCGCATTTACAGACTTGGCAATTGATGAAAACGCAAAAGCCGCAGAAGTGGAAATCACTGCTCTCGGAGTTAAATGCAAAGGATATGCGAGCAATGCCGCAGATTTCACTCAAACAGAAGAGGTTGTAAAATTAATAAAAGAAGATTTCGGTACCATTGATATATTAGTCAATAATGCCGGTATAACAAAAGATAGCTTGATGCTTCGAATGACAGAAGCTCAATGGGATGCGGTTATAGGCGTAAATCTTAAGAGTGCTTTTAACTTCATCCATGCCTGCCTGCCCATCATGTTGCGCCAACGCAAAGGCAGTATCATCAATATGGCAAGTGTGGTAGGTGTTCACGGCAATGCCGGACAAGCCAACTACGCAGCTTCCAAAGCCGGAATGATAGCACTTGCAAAATCGATTGCGCAAGAAATGGGTCCAAAAGGTATTCGCGCGAACGCTATCGCTCCCGGATTCATTGATACGGCTATGACGCAACAGCTTTCTGAGGACATAAGAAAAGAGTGGACAAATAAGATACCCTTGCGAAGGGGCGGAACTACTGAGGACATCGCAAACACCGCGCTTTTCTTAGCTTCCGATCTTTCAGCGTATGTATCCGGACAAGTCATCCAAGTAGATGGTGGAATGAATATGTAATAAATAGCTCCCAAGCCCCATACATATGTGTGGGCTTGGGATTTCCTTACCTGCAATGAAAGTTCTGTATGAAGACAATCATATAATAATTGTCTATAAAGAAAGTGGTGAGATTGTACAGGGAGATAAAACAGGAGACTCCCCACTCTCAGAAAAAGTAAAAGTATGGTTGAAAGAGAAATACTCCAAACCCGGTAATGTTTTTCTTGGTGTCGTCCATCGTTTAGACCGACCTGTTGCCGGATTAGTAGTTTTCGCAAAAACATCAAAAGCCCTATCACGCCTCAATAAGATGTTTCGTGAGGGAGAAATCAAAAAAACATATTGGGCTATCGTACAAAATGCCCCAAAAGAAAAAGAGGGAACTATTACAAATTGGCTGATACGCAATGAGAAGCAGAATAAAAGCTATGCGTATCCACAAGAAATTCCTAATTCCAAAAAAGCCATTTTGCAATATCAGGTTATTAATGCTTCAGACCATTATACATTAATAGAAGTAAATTTACTAACAGGACGTCATCATCAAATCCGATGTCAATTGGCATACATAGGATGTCCTATCAAAGGAGATTTGAAATATGGGGCTAAAAGGTCTAATCCTGATGGCAGTATTTCATTGTTAAGCCATCATATCGAATTCACTCACCCTGTATCTAAAGAAACTATTTCCATCGAATCACCCCTACCTGACGATAATTTATGGAAAGGCATAAGCCACATAAACAATAAAAGATAGCACCATGCGAAGTGCTATCTCCTACTCTATTCAATATAATCTATCAAAATCCTATTCTTATTACTGATAAAGATAACGCTTAATCGACCGTTTGGGCGTCTTTTCAAATTCCTCTTTTAAGATTTCAAATTCCGAAACTTTACAATAATTAGGAATACTTTCATTTAATTGTGCTCGGTTTTCATCCATGATACTGGAAATATCATTATCGTTTAAGCCCAAACTTTTTGCTTCCTCATAATCCGGATATACCAATCCAACTAATTTCTCTGCTCGTTGAACAACAAGACACTCACTAACCAATGGAAGGGAATTAAGTTTATCTTCAACTTCTTCCGGATATATATTCTGCCCATTACTACCCAAAAGCATGTTTTTTGAACGCCCTTTTATAAATACATTACCTTCGCTGTCAATTGTCCCAAGATCCCCGGTATGAAACCATCCGTCTTCATCAATACAATTCTTTGTGTCCTCCTCATTCTTATAATATCCCAAGAGCACATTAGGACCCTTAGTAAGGATTTCACCAGGCGTGTTTTCCGGATCAGAGCTATCAATCTTTACCTGTTGATGTAAGGCGGCTCTTCCACAAGAGCCTTTTACAAATGTTTTCCAATCACTATAACAAATAATCGGAGCACACTCTGTAGTTCCATAGCCTACCGTATATGGGAAGCCTATATCTTTTAAGAAATCTTCTACCTCTCTATTCAAAGCTGCTCCGCCAACAATTATCTCATACAGATTCCCTCCGAACGCCTCATAAACTTGATCGCGAATCTTTTCCTTGACTTTTTTGTTTATCATTGGCATATTCAGCAAAAGTTTCATTCGATTATTTTGGATTTTAGGAAAAACCTTTTTGCGAATAATTTTTTCAATAATCAATGGAACGGCAATCATGATTACCGGCTTCACGTCTGCCAAAGCCTGGGCGATGATTGCAGGAGATGGCATACGCGTAAGGAAGAAAATATGTATGCCTTTAACGAATTCAAATATAAATTCAAAGGACATTCCATACATATGAGCCATGGGCAATATACTGATGACGTTATCGCCCTCTTTTACCAATCCGTCTAATGCATTAATCGCAAAATCAAGATTACTTGATAGAGCGCGATAAGGTATCATAACGCCTTTTGATCGCCCGGTAGTACCACTAGTATAATTTATCAAAGCAAGCTCATCCCCATAATGTTCATGATAGTAATGAACATGCTCTTGTCGGAAATACTTGGGATATTTCTTACCAAATATTTCATTCAAATGCTCACGAGCAAACGTGAGTTTCTCAGTTCTGCTTAAAATAAGTGATAAGTCCGGAAGATAAATAATACCTTCAAGATTCGGCATCTTTGTGGAATCAATCTGGGTTGATACCACATCCCCGACAAAAAGGATTTTCGCATCTGAGTGATTTACAATGTTATGAACCTGATCAGGCGTAAACTCATGAAGAATAGGCACAGCAACGGCACCATAGGTAAGAATAGCCAAAAAAGACGCTGCCCACATGGAAGAATTTCTACCACAGATAGCAATTTTATCACCTTTTTGTACACCACTCGCTTCAAACATGATATGAAGTTTCTCTATCTTACGAGCCACATCACGGTATTGAAGGGTTTTACCTTTATAATCTGTAAGAGCATCAAGATCCCAATTTTTGATAATGCTCTTCTCTATTATCTCATTAAAGCTCGGAAATTGTTCCATTACACGTTATAAATAATCGTTTGCAAAGATAGGTATTTATCTGCACATTTCAAAAAATAATGTGCAATATTTATTTTCTTTTGGCGATAATATATCTTATTTTGGCATATTGTTCTATTTTTTCTTCAAAGAAGAAGTCATCAAGTAAAAAACAAAACATAGTTTGACACTTTATAGTATTTACAAAGGAAAGATAACAAGGAGGAAAATAAATGTACAAGTGCATAAATTGGAATAAGATTTGAATATCACAGTAATCTTTTGAAGCCACTCTAATATAATTGCATCACATCGTCAAAAAAATAGTCTGATATTTTTGAAAAATAAATGCATAAAAATTTGGTACATATAAAAAAAAACTATATCTTTGCAAACGTTATCCTGAATACAATCTTTTTACCTTAAAAGACTAATACCTATTGAGATTGAGTGCCCATCGTTGCGAAACGTTGGGCATTTTTATATCATAAGCTATCATCCATATCTCCAAATAAGAATCAATAGCTTAGTCGAAATTTAGTGGGGAAAGCGTCTCTATATTGTTATCTTGAACCCACTTATATGTTAGATTTGTATTGAGTTACGGGTGATTTGTATTTAAAATACAAAAAAACATGAGAGTGCGATAATTTATTTTTCTATGTTTCCTTCAAGTAGTTACAATATTTAACAATATAAATTTGTAATTTATTTAAATTTCAATTACCTTTGCTGCAAGATTTTTAGTTAATAATTATAATTAAGACATTATGAAAAAATACGAATGCGAAACTTGTGGTTATGTATATGATCCGGAAGTAGGAGATCCTGATGGAGGAATCGCGCCGGGTACAGCTTTTGAAGACATACCTGATGATTGGGTTTGCCCACTTTGTGGAGTTGGAAAAGAAGACTTCATTGTAGTAGAGGAGTAATTCTAATTACGAACAAATAGAACAAGGTGCATTAAAATACTTCTTTGATGCACCTTTATTATTATGTATTATCATTGTAGTGATAAAGAGTAATTTCGGCTCAGTAGAAAGTCAGGAAAGAGCAGCCACTCGTTGGCATGTTCTGTCTGGTCCATTGAGAACTTCCTTGTATTGTTTCTCAAATGTGTGTCCGTCAATATGATAGTAATCCTCAAGCCGTTCGTCAAGACTGATATGAAACTCTGATCCGACCTCACGCCCAGAAACGATAGTAAAAAACTCTAATATTTGAGTGAGCAACACAAGAGTTGCCAAGGTGCGTAACATATTTTTCCATGATGCGAAGGTCGGAATTATTAATATAAATAATAAGTTATTCTCCACTAATCTTCCGCTGTGCCTACTCTCGTTCTTCATTCTCCGTTTCGTTATCAGCGATTTGAGCTATGGAGCGGGTTAAGGGAGAACTAAGTTGACACCATAAGGTTAGTTTTTAGCAGTCGCAGGCTTCTGCCAGAAATAGTCAGGGTCGCTCGTCAGCATTGTATCTTCTGTTGCCTTTGATGTGAATCCCTGTGGCACCAGTCCTATATAAGTCCTTTTTATGTCTCTGAAACGTGGTTCAGGATTAAAGCAATTGAAGTCAGTACATTCCAGCCAATAAAGGTTTTTGGCCATGTAGTAATCCAAATAATACTCTTTGTTGTATGTTTTCTTATTGTTCCAATTGGCATCCTCGTTCAGAACAAGGGGTTGGTTGGCAATCAGTCTGCTTCTCACTTCTTCAATGCTCAACAGATTTCCCTTATCGTCCTCTACATAGGCGTTGAAGGTGGGGTCCATCCAGAGCCATTTGTCAAGTTTTTGAGAATAGACGCAACAAATCACATGGCAATCGCTATCGTTGGCGTCTTGTGGCAGGCAGGTTACATAGCGGGCGGGATAACCCATTGCCAGATACATGCCGCAGAGTGTGATTGCGAGTTGGCGACAGTTCACGCCCTTGCCAGTCGTCTTGTGATAGTTGTAGATGTCTATAGGGTCGCTCTCGCAAAAGCCAAAGTTGCCGCCATCGTGCGGAATGGTATCGTGAACGAACTTCAGTATGTTTTTGAATTTGGAAATCTCGTCACCATTTCCCGCCACCGAGTCAAGGTTAAAGAAATTGCGGGTGTATTCCAAAGGGTAATTCTCTGGAGACTGGTATCTGAAATGGGGTAATGAATCAGTGTTTTCCTTGTTGTAACCCTTGCTGTGCTGCAAGATGAAAAGTTTGTCATACTGATGAATCGATTCCAATATCTTCTTGAATTTCTTGTCGTTTTGTATGTTCTTAAAATCTTCGTCATTCTTTGCGCTACGATAGTTGGTGTATCCGTAGGCAACACTCTGCCGAAAAGCATCAATCGCCTCTTTGCGTTTGTTGGCTAACGAATAGGAACAAGCCTGATTATAATAGAGGATGGCTACACTGTTCTTGATTGCTGCGCCATATTTCTCATTTTCTTCTTTCGACAATTCCATTCCATTCCAAATCTTCAACATTTGGTTGATGGACTGGATTGCTGCCGAATAGTCTTTGTTTTCGTATTGAGCTTTGTAGGCACTATCAAGAGGAGTTAGCTCTGCAATGAGTTTGTTCATTCGTTCCGAGTCTGTTTGCGCATGGGCTGACAATGCAGCGATAATCAAAGCAAAAAATAATAATAGGTCCTTTTTCATTGTTTTATGTATTTTTGTTTATATAAATGTTTCGGGCTGTACCTCCCATTCTCTTCAATTAAAAGCAATTTGTTCATTGCAGAAGCAAAGATAATCAATTCGTTTTCTTGTTCTACTACACTTTTGGGTAATTTTGAGGTGAACAAAAGAAAAACTACACTTTTGTGTAGTGAATGTAAGACATTTGTATAAATTTTTGTACTTTTGGACAGTAATTTAGTGATAGACATGACAAAGAAAGACGACTTTTTCATACCTTCCAACACGATAGGAAGAATAGAGAAGGTACTGTCCTATAAAAGTGTGTAAGCTCCTTTTTTCTTATCTTTGTATTTGTAAACCATAAAAAAGAAAAAAATGAAACTTACACATTCGCAAATTTCGGAAATTCTTTCGAATTACACAAGCAGCACCGAGGGTTTTGTTACCCTTCAGTCATTAATCATGAACTC
>NZ_SDIK01000003.1 GCF_008016795.1 Prevotella brunnea | reverse complement strand
GCTTGAAGCAGCGGCTGAATCGCCACCCGAGGTAACAGAAAATGAATAAGGGGGCTTGTCACTAACATGCTGTCATCCGAACTATTGTGTCTCAATGAGTTGGAATGAGGATTTCTATGTTTAGCGGACAGTAATAATTTTCCAAACAATCTAATGAGTGTGGACGCTACGCTGACCAAATCGTTCTTCAACGACCGGTTTTCGGTGTTGCTGCGTGGCTCTGACCTCTTCCACACGCAGAGAGCGGAAAATCTGATATATTTGAATCAGATGAGGGTGCTGCAGTCGCAGACAAGCGACACGCGCGAAGTGTCCGTTACGCTGCGCTATAAGTTCAACACCACCCGAAGCAAGTACAAGGGAACGGGAGCAGGCAATGCAGAGAAGAACAGGCTTTAACAGTGGCTCCGGATAAAAACGACGTAGGCTGAACCCTTTGTTTGGGTTCAGCCTATTTTTGATTTGTGCTGATTGTAAACTGATTGAATTACAGCACTCTTAGTGGTGGACCTGGTGGGAGTCGAACCCACGTCCGCACAAGGAAACCATACGCTTTCTACATGCTTATTTCAGCCTTTGGTTTTCGAGCTACAGCAAGACCTGAACCACCAACTGTAGCCTTATCCTCTAAATTTCATCCGACCGGCGAGGCACAGCCGAACTATTTCCGATTTTCCTGCACCGCTTGATCCTCAGATTCGGAACAACATCCTTGGAGCGATGTCTCGTTCCATCGCCTTGCGACGGAATAAAGCCAGTAATCTACTGTACTTCGATTAGGCAGCGAGAGCGTAATTGTTTTCGCCAATTAATTGTTTGATAACTGATATTTAGGAGCCAGCCACCGATGCTCCGCATGCTTACATACCATTTCGTCTTGCCGTCAAATCCAAACAAGCCCATTGTATTAAGTGGTGCAAAGGTAATGATTATTTCTGAAATGCGTAAGATTTATGCTGTTATTTTCTTTTTTGGGTGCAGAGGGCTGTTTAGGGTGGGCAGCGAAATGAAAAAAAGAAAGACTCTGGTTGAGTCTTTCTTTTGATCGGATCTTTCTTTTTGATGAAAGATTTCTTTTCGATTGGGTCTTTCTTTTTGATGAAAAGGTTTGGTTTATGCTTCTTTGTCGTATTCCAAGTGGAAGTTGATGACGGCTTCGATGCCTTTCTTCCAGAGGTCTATTGGCATGTTTTCGTTGGGGGAGTGGATGGCGTTTGATTCCAGGCCGAAGCCCATGAGGAGGCTCTTTACGCCGAGTTCTTTCTCGAAGGTGGAGATGATTGGAATGCTGCCGCCGATGCGCATGGGCAATGGTCGTTTGCCGAATACTTGTTCGAAGCCGCGTTCGGCTGCTTTGTATGCGGGGAAGTCGATGGGGCAGACGTAGCCGTAGCCGCCGTGGAGCATTTCTACTTTTACTTCGACGGTGTCTGGCGCTACTTTGTTGAAGTAATCGACGACGAGTTGTCCGATTTTCTTGTAGTCTTGATGTGGGACGAGGCGTGATGATATTTTGGCGTAGGCTTTTGATGGGAGTACGGTTTTTGCGCCTTCTCCTTGGTAGCCGCTCCAGAGTCCGCAGACGTCGAATGATGGGCGGTAGCCTGTGCGTTCGATGGTGCTGTAGCCTTCTTCGCCGAATACGTTTTTGATGCCGAGTGATTTTTTGTAGGCGTCCATGTCGAATGGTATGGAGGCGACGAGTGCGCGTTCTTCTTTGGATGCTTCTTCTACGTCGTCGTAGAAGCCGGGGAAGCGTATTTTGCCGTCTGGGCCTGTTATGTCGCCGATGAGTTTGCAGAGGACGTTGGCTGGGTTTGCCACTGCTCCGCCGAATGTGCCGGAGTGGAGGTCGTGGTCGGGTCCAGTAACTTCAATCTGCCAGTAGGCGAGTCCGCGCAGTCCGGTGGTGATGGAGGGTGTGTCGGGTCCGATGAGTGTGGTGTCGGATACGAGGATGACGTCGCATTTCAACAGGTCTTTGTGTTCTTCGATGAATGGGCCGAGGCTTGATGAGCCGATTTCTTCTTCGCCTTCGAAGATGAATTTCATGTTGTGCTTCAGCAGGTTGTGCTTGTTGACGTATTCGAATGCTTTTGCTTGTATGAATGATTGTCCTTTGTCGTCGTCGGCTCCTCGTGCCCAGATGTGTCCGTCTTTCACTACTGGTTCGAAGGGTTCGGTTTTCCACAGGTCGAATGGTTCTGCGGGCATTACGTCGTAGTGTCCGTAAACCAGGATGGTTTTTGCTTTTGGGTCGATGATTTTTTCGGCATAGACCATTGGGTTGCCTTTTGATGGCATGACTTCTGCTTTGTCGACGCCTGCTGCCAAGAGCAGTTCTTTCCATCTTTCGGCACAGCGTACCATGTCTTCTTTGTGGGCTGGTTGTGCACTTACGCTTGGGATGCGTATGAGGCTGAAGAGCTCTTCGAGCATGCGTGCCTCGTTTTCTTCTACATATTTTTTGATCATAGTAATAAAAATGTTATTGGTATTTCTTTTCATAGCCAGCATTGCTGTTTGGCGAATGCTCCGCAAATATACAACTTTTTTCTGAATGTGCATGGGATAGTGGCTAAAGAGTTGGCTTGCAAGTGCAATATTACGTATAATATTTGAAAAACTCTTTCACAGGTGTGTTAAATTTTACTGACCAAAAACCATACGCTATGAACTCGTATGCCACCACCTGCGCCTATCCGAGACGAGACGAAAGACAAGCATATTCTTTATTTAGGGGATTAGCTGAAATTCTCTATGTAACAAATAATATATCACACTTATAAACAATTAATTAGGAATTTACGGAATATCCCTATATTAATTTGATAAAAATAAAAAGTTAAAGTGCTTTTACTCGCAAAATTACAATTCTTTTTGCGGTAGGGGGATGGGTCGATAAATTGTTTTCTTTTAAAAAGTTGTAAAATATGAGAAGGTATATTAAAAAGAAGTTGTAAAATGCAAGAATATATTATAAAAAGTTGCAAAATACGAAAAGATACCTTACCTTTGCCAACAAATTAAATAGAGATTGGGATCAGCTTTTTCACATAGCCGCTTACAATTTTGTACCAAATATTCTTTGGTTCGGGATGTGCTGCAAAGAAAAATCAACTTTCTTCCTTTTTTTAACACAAATTATTTGGTAGTTCCAAATAATTTTGTACTCTCTCTCTCTCTCTCTCTCTCTCTCTCTCTCTCTCTCTCTCTCCTATAATTTAGGTACATCTTCTTTCATCCCCCTTTCTGCGCATTATGCTTTGGTGCGCAGCGACTCTTTGTATCCGTTTGTGGAGGGTAATTCCTTGCCTTCCTTCATTGTTGTATATTCAGAAATTAAAAATCATATTCAAAATTTATTGTAGCGTTATGAACAAAACAGAAACCGGTGTCGCCGTTGTCAAGGCGGCTTATGTTTGTCCCCGCATAGTTTGCTATGCAGCAGAGTCAGAGTATTCACTTTGTGCCGGAAGCCCAATTGGTGGTGGCGCCGGGACAACTGATTCAGTTCCCGAGGTACTTGGGGAAGAGGAAGATAACCAGCCTTAAGTGGCAAGAGGGCAACTCTTAAATACTTTATTCGTAATAACCTTTTTTTAATGAATTAATTTTATAAGCGATTTATACAAATGAAAACAAAATTATTTATCTCATTTGCGGCTTTCGCAGCCGCATCAGTGCTGATGAGTAGCTGTTCCAACGAAGAGAGCACGGCTACTACCAATGATCAGCTTACTGCCTTTACCGGTGGTATTGTTACCGAGGTTCCCATGGAGCGTGTACAGATTGGTACTCCCGGTATTACCACTCGTACTTCCATGGATCGTGACAAAATCGGTGGTGAAGGTGTCTTCCTTTGGGAGCCTAACGACGTGATCTATGTAGTGGACGATAAAGACAAGTTATGTAAGAGCCAGAATGAAATCACCAAGTCAGCCCCCCGCACAACATTCTTGGTAGATGGTTCTTACACCACCAATGGTCAATACGATGTGTACTATTATGGTACTAACACCGGTGCCGGTGCAAAGAAAGTAGTCATCGCCGACAATCAGACCCAATCCGAATTTAACAACACCAAGCATTTTGGTGCCGTTGGCGATTGCGGTGTGGCCAAGGCAACGAAGACTACCGCTGCAGGCAAGAGCGGTTATCGTTTCGATTTGCAGCACAAGGCATCCTATCTTTGCTTCCTTCCCTATATACCATCTCAGCAGGATCGCGCAAACCTTAGGATCAAACGCATAGAGATCACCTCAAACGCCAACAATATTTCCGGTACTTATGATCTTGACCAAACCGGTCTTTCCGGTACGGGTAATTCAAAGACAATTACGCTAAATGTCGGTACTGATGGAAATGGTCTTGCGCTTGCCGATCAAACTACAGCAACGAAAAGTATAAAGAACTCGCTTTACGTCGTTATAGCCCCCGGCACCCGTAAGTTGAGCGTTAAATATACTGTCTTTAGCGTTAAGGAAAATAAGGAATTAACACTGACCAAATACTACCAATCCCATGACTTTGCTGTCAATCGGATTTGTGATATTCCGGTAAGTCTTGGTTCTGCCGATCTTAACGGTGGTCATGAGAACACCGATGGTTCCGATGGATTAGCAGAGGACTATGTTGCTTTTACTTACAGCGGTCACAATTATTGCATGTGGGATGCTCGTGAGAACTATTGGTCCGGTCACGAGTGGGACGCTACTACTGATCCTTGGCAGCCAACAATTGATGGTGCAACAAGCTCAAATTATCCTAAGTCTAAGGCAGCCGATGCTTCTCGTTGGTATCATGAAGGTAGTGGTTCTTTCGAGGCTTCCAATGCTCTCTTCAAGCAGCTTCCCAATGCCAACGAACTTGGTTGGTACGTATTGAAGGGTGATGCCCATTGGGATAATAGCACCAAGTGGAAGGTTTTCGGAAAGGTTTATACTGGTGGTATATGGTTGAAGAAGCTCAGCGTCATCGCTAAAGAAAACAATAAAGAGCTTGCCGACTTAAAGCAGGCAGATCCCAATGGAAAAAATTTGCTTCAAAATAATTTCGACGTCTACAGCATTTCTCCTGCGAACGGCAAGCCTGCTGATAATGTGATTGGAAATTACTTCTTCCTCCCTGCGTTGGGCTATTACGACCATGGTAAGCTTTACGGCCTTGGTTCCGGCGGTGGCTATTGGTCGTTCAGTGTTTATTCCACCGATAGTCATAGCGCGTACAGCCTGAACTTCAGCAGTGGTGGCGTGTACCTGCTCAGAAGCTACCGCAGCTACGGGTTCGTGGCGCAGCCGTTTCAGTAGTCTTCCCCGATAGTTTTATTTTGAGCGGACTCTTTAAAAGGTCCGCTCATAAATACCGCCTTTGGCGGTCGATTTTTATTTTTGAAAATTACACTTTTGGTAAAGTTATAAGAAAATGTTGCTTTCTTCTGTCTTGTCATTAGAAACGTCTGATGCAGTGTGTATTTATCTTCATCATGAAGGTATATTTTGGAAAGCTTATGAGCGCAGTGCTTATTTGTTTCTTCAAAAGTCCAAAATGGATTATAAGGTAAAGTGTCGTAAAGTGAAGTCGTTGGGTACAACCGTCTTCTCTCTTTGATGCTACGGAGCAAAGTAACAAAAAAGAGAAAAAACTATTCCTCGTAAGCGCAAACCTTACTCTATTGTGGATATGCCGGTCTGACTTGGGAAGAACACATAGATTATGCCTTGGCACAAGACTTGTTACGAAAGATAATAACTAAATAACCCTACTTTAAACTGTATCTTCAGAGGAAGAAAAGATAAATGGAACGGTTTGCCACGCAATAAAAGTTTGTTTTATAGTGCTGAGGGTTGCGGACTACCTATTGGTAATCTAACCTCCCAACTCTTTAGCAATGTCTATCTATCCTCGTTTGACAACTTAATGAAACGTAAAGAAGGCTTGAAGTATTACGGTAGGTATGTAGATGATATGATCATTGTGCATCGTATTCGTAAGTATTTATCGGAACTGAAGGATAGAATGGCATATATCCTTTCTACTGATTATGGCTTATATATGCATCCTAAGAAGTGGGTATTACAGCCAGCGACCTATGGCATAGACTTTCTCGGAATGCGTCTGTATGGTAATGTCTTGCTGCCCGGGGAACGGCTTAAGCGTAGTTTTTATCGAACGCTTTCGGCATATTATAATTTATCGAAAGGCATTTGTTCTTATGGTGAGGTTTGTTTTTATCGCTCTTGTCTTAACTCTTACCTTGGACAATTGGCTCATTGCAGTGGCTTTGGTTTACGAAAAAAGGCCGGTTATATGCTTTATAATATGTCAGTTCCTTGTTTATTGATAGATAAATCCCTCTCCAAGGTAGATATATTTCCTATGAATGTGTTGGTCTTGGAATTACCAATATTAAAGCATTAATAAGCTTTGTGGTATTCGTTTTTGAAAGCATATAGGTGTCTTTGTTTTTTATATGATTATAAAGTGATACCCAAAGTTTAAGAAAGCTGATGGGTGTTTGTCGTCGAACAAGGAGACTTGCGCTTTCTGCGCTTCGTGGGTATCGTCACCCAAAAGCAGTTTTCCAGCATTTTTAGCTTCAAAATATTTGCAAAAATCATCTATGACACAGAATAATTCAGTAATTTTGTAATCGGTAGTCGTTGTAAGTATATTTGTAACTGTTTGATTGTTAGCTGTAAAGGTACAAAATATTTATGAAGCTATCTTGCTTTTTTATTTACTTTTTCGTGTTTTCTTATCCCGAACTGAGGTATATTCTCTTTGTTTAGCCGGGTTGTTGAAAATGCGAAAAATCTTCCCCGCGATATGGGAAAAGTTCGATAATGTCCTAAATTTTCTTCATTCATCTCTTTAAAGCTTAGCTTTTGCTCCGTAAAAGATAAGCTTTTGCAATGCAAAAGGTCATGAATTGAAGTGCAAAAGCTAAGCTTTTAAATCGCAATTAATATCATCCTGATTATCAATGGATTATGAGGAACGTCCCGGGTGTATTTTTTGTAATATAATTTCATGATTCCGGGCAGGTCGAATGTTCGCTGTCAAGCGTCTGCTTACCACCACCTGAATACAAATTGGAGGTACACGCCATATATGATTAGAGAGAAAGCACATCAAGTCTTATGATTTATGCGATGTTTCGTGCGTTTTTTGAAAAAAACATTTAGGACACTATTGACCGCACAGAGCAAATGGTTGTGGAAAAACAAGTTTCTGCTACGGCTTTACATATTTTTTATGATTGCGAATGTAAATACCTCGTGGCAGTTCTGCCACAGATGTCCCGGCATAACGACCGTCAAGATGATAAATGCGATTGTCGGATGTCTTCAATTCACGCGGAGACTCTTCGATGCCGGCAGCCGCCTTTCTCATCACTTCTTTCAAACCCTCATAGACATCTATTTGCCCATAACCGTAGAGGTTGTTCGGATAGACAAGCGACGAATCATAGTGCGTACAAGTCTTGCTGAAAACGTCAAGACAGTCTTCGGGCGTCAGCCGGGGATAGGCCTGCAGCCAAAGGGCTATGGCACCGGCGACAATGGGCGAAGACATGGACGTGCCTCCATTGGAGTTCCAAGCATAGGTAGTGCCGTTGTAGTCGAAATGACGCACATCGCTCGAAAGCGGTTTTCCCACGTTATCAGGATTATTGATGAAGAAACTGCTATAAGACGATATGATATTCTGTCCCGGAGCCATTACGTCGGGTTTCGTCCTGCCATCGAGGGTGGGACCAACGCCGGAAAAAGAAGTGCGCACCCCACCGGTGCCCTGATTGTAGTCTTTCCACTCGCCGAGATAATTCAGGAAACCGCGCCGATAAGCGGTCGCTCCCACCGATATTACGCAAGGCGCACTTGAAGGCGAATGAATGCTATACGTGTTGTCGCCATCCTTGAGAGAGGGGTCAAGCGGATTGGGCAGGAGGTAACCTCCAATCCGGTACAAGTCGATGGCAGACTCATTGCCCACAAGTTCCAAAGAAACGGGAACGTCGTGTCCGAGTCGAGGCAGACACGAAAGGGAAATATCATATACCGTTTCGGAAGAATTGAAGTCGGACGGATAACCCACAACGCGCCACAGATAAGTTTTCCCATCAATAATCACCGTATCGGCAAACAAAGAATCGGGAGCCGCGAGAATGGTCTCGGTTGAGATGTCCGCAATTTGAGGATATTGCCTGTCGGCATACACTTTTATCCGGAAAGTGAAAGGTTTGTCGCTCTTCACTGTAAAATAAGCCTTGTCGAGATTGCCCAATACGAAAGAACCCGCTTTGGCTTTTCCAACCGGCTTTCGAATGTGGTTAATCCAGTCTGCGTCATTGCCTGCGGACGCCACAAGGATATGCCCCGGTCCGGTGAGCAACCGGAGATATTCGTAATAAAGACGGTCATCTCCTCGTAAATCTTGGTGGCTGCCCTCACTGAAATTAATAACACAGGGCTTTCCTTGCCTATCTGCATAATCGAAAATATACTTAAAACCAAGAGCATCGGTGGCATAAGTGTATTTGTAATAGTCGGCAGAGTCGATCAGTGCGACATTGTCGCCTGCGGCATTCGCCACCATGACAAGGTCGGCATCGTAAGCAATGCCACGATAAGGGCTCACACGTCCGTTGCCTTCCGCTCCACTGCCTGCGGCAATGCCTGCCGTATGTGTGCCATGAGTCTGGGTAAATCCATCGAGCGGATGCCCGATGGCAAGCAATGCTTCCTCGCCTTGATAATCGCGTCCAACGGGAAGTTCCGACCCTATGGTGTCCTTCGAGAGTTGATCCCACATCGCTTTGATGCGATAACGGCTCATATCGGCTGAATAGAAATTAGGATGCGTAAGGTCGAAACCTATATCCTGCACACCCACAATGACTCCTTTTCCGGTGTAGCCCTGTGGAAGTTCTTTCCCGACATACACCGGCAGGGCATTAACGAAAGTTGCGGTGGTATCCATTTGCGCGCAAGCCCTGTTTCCCGCCTCTATACGTAGCACGTCGGGATGAAGCGAAAGAGAAGTAAGCCGGTTCAACGGAATGGAAACGATGTAGATGTCGCCCAGCTGCGAAAGTTTCCGACAACCGTTCGCCCTAAGAATTTTCGCCGCATCGCCCTTAATCCGTACAAAGGCGGTAAGGATTGACCTTCGAATGGGAGGAGAGGATGGAGAGCGCAACTGTCGCTGATGCAGAACATTCTCCATGGCAGCCTGCCTTACCAAGCCCGACATCTTAAGATAATCCGGACGTTGCGCGAAGACAATCAGCGCGAGGTGAAAGAGAAATAGAAAGATACTGAATTTTTTCATCGCATTCATCATGATGACATCATATTGGGAAGAAGACTCGGTCCACATAGCCCTAAATGTTAGTTGCAAAGATAGGAAAAATCTTTCTGGAAAAGTAAAAAAGCGAAATTCATTTTGACCTTGTAATGTTTTTTAATTAACTTTGCATCCATACTCATATAAATCATATAAAGTGAATTATGGAAGAAAAGAACCACAAACTGATAGTCATAAATTACGAATTATATAGTGTGGAGAATGGCAAAGAAGTCTTCGTAGAGAAAACCGAAGAACAGCAACCCTTGAGCTTCTATACGGACTGCGACATGACCATCCCTGAGTTTGAAAAGGCTGTGGCAAACCTACCGACAGATACCGACTTTGAATTTAAGCTTACTAAGGAACAAGCATACGGAGAACATGAAGCGGAGAAAGTTCTGAGTTTAGACAAGGCTCTCTTCGTGTCGGATGGCATATTTAATGAAAAGAATATATACGTGGGAGCCATGATTCCGCTGCAAAACGAAGACGGCGACAGGTTTATCGGTTGCGTGCAGGAAGTGTCGGAAACAAAGGTGAAAGTAGATCTCAATCATCCGTTGGCAGGCAAAGAACTAAAATTCAGAGGACATGTAATGATGAACAGACCGGCAAGTGAAGAAGAGGTGAACGACTTCGTTGAACGCTTGCAATCGCATCACTGCGGAGGTGGTTGTCAGGGAGGATGTTGTGGCGAAAGCAAAGAAGGAACCTGCGGATGCGGCAACAATGAAGGAAAGAATTGCTGCGGATGCCAATCATAAGTCAGAAATAAAATGCACAATACGTTCGGAACACTTTTCACACTAACAACCTTTGGAGAAAGCCACGGAGTGGCAATAGGTGGCATCATAGACGGAATGCCGCCAGGTATAGACATTGACACGGACTTCATACAAAGCGAGCTAAACAGAAGACGACCCGGACAAAGCAAGATTACCACTGCCAGAAAGGAAAAAGACAAGGTGGAATTGCTCAGTGGTATTTTTCAAGGGAAATCAACGGGTGCACCCATCGGATTTATTGTGCAAAACAAAAATCAACGTTCGAAAGATTACGAGAAGATACGCAACTTGTTCCGCCCCTCACATGCTGACTACACGTATTATAAAAAATATGGCATCAGAGATTACAGAGGGGGCGGACGAAGCTCGGCACGCATCACGCTGGCCCGCGTGGTAGCCGGAGCTTTGGCAAAGTTGGTATTGAAAAAGTATGGAATCATAATCAGAGCTTATACCTCACAAGTAGGTACGATATGCTTGGATAGGGATTATAAAAAATATGACCTTAAGAAGATTGAGGAAAACGAAGTGAGATGTCCGGACCCATTGAAAGCTCAGGAAATGAAAGCTTTGATTGAACAAATGAAGAAAGAGGGCGACACGATTGGCGGTGTCATAACATGCGTCATACAAGGCTGCCCTGTAGGGCTCGGAGAACCTGAATTTGGAAAACTACACGCACAGTTAGGAGCTGCAATGCTTACCATCAATGCCGTGAAAGGATTTGAATACGGAGAAGGATTTGCCGGCACGGCATGGCGAGGAAGTGAGCAAAACGATCACTTCATAGCATCGCCCAAAGAAGATGGAACCGGCGAAAAGACCATCTCCACACATACCAATCACAGTGGGGGTATTCAAGGAGGATTGAGCAACGGTGAGGATATATACTTCCGAGTGGCTTTCAAACCGGTAGCAACACTATTGATGGAACAAAAAACAGTGGATATTGACGGTAAGGAAGCTAAACTTGAAGTTCGCGGAAGACACGATCCATGCGTATTGCCACGTGCAGTTCCAATCGTAGAATCCATGGCGGCAATGACCATTTTGGATGCGTTGCTAATGTTTAATTCTGAAAAAATGTAGTTTTTTTTATACTTTCAAAGAAAAAAACATCAAAAAAAGACACGATTAGGATAATTTATAGTACCTTTGCAAAACATTTCAAGACTGTTTGTGATAAATCGTTCGGAAATGTTTAGTTAAGTCTAGTTTAGTTTTTGTGTTGGTTGAGAGCGATCTGATATGATCGCTCTCAAATTTTATAAAAGGAGATCAGCCCAAGCAGCCTATCACTTCGGTTATGGAACGACAGCCATGCTCATCCAGCCATTTGTTGATTCCATCGCGAACTTTTATAGTTACCTGCGGATCCACAAAGTTTGCCGTACCTATCTGGATAGCGGTGGCACCTGCCATCATAAACTCCAAAGCATCTTCAGCCGTAGAAATCCCCCCAAGACCTATAACAGGTATCTTCACGGCTTTGGCAACATCATAAACCATCCTCAAGGCAACAGGTTTAACGGCGGGACCGCTCAGACCACCCGTACGAATACTTAATCGCGGACGACGATGTTCGATGTCAATCGACATTCCCATGAGGGTGTTGATAAGCGAAACGGAGTCAGCTCCCTCATCTTCACATGCACGGGCTATACTGGCTATATCCGTAACATTAGGAGAAAGCTTCACTATCAGCGTCTTATTGTAGCGACGACGAACGGCTTTCACAATAGACGATGCTCCTGAGCAAGACACACCGAAAGCCATTCCACCTTCTTTTACATTGGGACACGAAATATTGAGCTCTATGGCTGGAATGGCATCCAACTCAGTGATACGAGCTGCTGCCTCGGCATAGGTCTCCGGAGAACTTCCACTAACATTCACGATGATATTGGTGTTTATTTTACAAACCTCAGGATAAATATGGTGGATGAAATAATCTACGCCTTTATTCTGCAACCCCACGCAATTCAACATCCCATGAGGGGTTTCCACCATACGAGGATAATCGTTACCCTCTCGGGGATTGAGCGTTGTTCCTTTGACGATAATACCGCCAATCTCATCCAATGGCACGAAATCGGCAAACTCCAAACCATAGCCGAAAGTACCACTCGCGGTCATTACCGGATTCTTTAACTTTAAATCATTTATCTTTACAGTCAGGTCAGCCATTGTTTATCATTTTATTTTACACATATTTCTATACAAACTGAACAATTGAACTCATACCGGAAGAACATTACCACAAGAGCTTATCGATGTTAAAGACTGGTCCGGAGGTACAAGCGCACAGATTTCCTTCAGTGGTTTTTTCCACACAGCATAAACATGCCCCAAGTCCGCAAGCCATCAGATTCTCTAAAGAAACTTCACATGAAATACCGGCGGTTCGAGCATATTTGGCTACGGCAACCATCATAGGCTTGGGGCCACAAGTGGAAATTCGGGTATAATGTTCTGCCTGTAAAATGGGATGATTTGTTACGTAGCCTTTCACACCCATAGAGCCGTCCTCCGTGGTAACAAAAACCTTTCCGTATTTCTCAAATTCATTCAGTTCAAGTAAATCATTCCGGCTACGAGCACCCAAAAGGAATATGGGTGTGGCACCAAAATCCTTGATTAGTTTACCAAAATAGAGAAGGGGAGCAATACCGACTCCGCCACCTATCAACAAAAACTTATCATCTCGTTGCTGCGGCATAGTGAAATTGTTGCCAAGAGGAAAAATACAATTTAGATAATCTCCCGGGCGTACCGTGCCAATCTTTCGAGTTCCATCACCAACCATGGCAACCAATAACCACAATTCATTGGTCGCACTATCATAAAAATTTACGGAAATAGGGCGACGAAGGTATGTGGAGTAGGAGCCATCAACTCGAATTTGGACAAACTGTCCGGGTAACATTTCGGGTAAAGGTTTATCATCTGTGAGTTTTATCAAAACATTCTTTGCGTTTAATTGCTCAACTGATTTTACTTGAAGATCCAAAATATACTTTTTCATGAATTAATGAATTTGGAATTTGCTTACAAAGGTACATAAAATATCAGACGAACATCAATAGTGTCCTAAATATTCTTCATTCGTTTATCCAAAGCTTAGCTTTCGCGTTTCAAAAGCTTAGCTTTTGCAATGCAAAAGGTCATGAATCGGAGTGCAAAAGCTAAGCTTTTAAATCACAATTCATATTATTCTGATTATCAATGGATTATGAAGCACATCCTAGGTGCGGTTTTTGTAATATAATTTCGTAGTTATGTTCGGTTCGAATGTTCGCTATCAAGAGCCTGTTTACCATTATCTGAATACGATTTGAAGTCATGAGGAGGTATGTGTTATTCAACATTGAAACAAAACACATCAAGTCTCATGATTTGATGAAGCTTTGCGTGGGGTACAAAATTATTTAGGACACTATTGGACGAACATAAAAAAATAATCCCATAAAAGGGAAAGTAGCGTGATAAGCATAAAAATAAAGATGAAATAACAAAATATTTATTAACATATATGCGAGTTTATTTTAACTTTTATTATTTTAAGTATATAGAGATTTCGCACCGCTAAAAATGAAAATACAGACGATAAAAGCAACAACAAAATACTACAAATAACAATTTCGCTATTTGGAAAATAGAAATTCGCACCAATGAAAATAAATCATAAAGAAAGGAGAAACAAGGGGAACACTAAATATACAAAAACATTTTTCCTATTTTTTAGGTACAAAGGTTTCCCAAGTTTGGTCATCAAAAAAAATTCTAATCTCGGTAATATTTCTTTCTTTTTTGTTAATTATTTTCGTACTCACAATAGGGTGATTTTGAATAGGTGTCTGCAATGTAGGAGATGGTACAGTGTTAGCTTCTTGAAACGGTAGGGTGGGAACGGTATCATTACTGAAGAGATCGTTACTAACTTGTGGCGAAGCTGCAGCCACACTGCCTGAGGCTAACTCCGATACATCGTTAAACATATTCCCGGTACCATATAATAACCAATCAAGACTGATGGTAGAAAATTTACTCCGGATGGCTTCAACGGTGTTTAATGTTGGTTTGGTCCTCCCTGTAAAAATACTGCTCAATGATGCCGATGAGATGCCGATGAAGTCGGCAAAGGTTTGCTGGGTCATGTGCTGACTCTCCATTAACTGTTTAATTCTATCTTTCATTATTGTATTATAGCTGTTAGACGAGTAAAAACTCGTTTTTATTTAGTTTTACAAAGGTAAATGTTTTTTTTTACCCCAACAAGTAAACTAAACATAAATATAGGTTTTAAAATTCATCTTTACATATTTACATATGTTGAATGTCTCATTCAAGAGTAGATGCTTAACATTTACATTTACATACATAAATAATAGATATAAAAAGGATGGTTAATCAAAAGATTAGCTATAAAGTATATATGATTGGGTATAAAGAGTCTATTACATAGACCAATCCCCCCAGGAATACTATAATACTTGTAAAATGGATGAATTTTTCCTCTTTTTGTCGCACTTACGTCATTAAATAATTATAAACCACTGATTATCATATATATATATGCACTAACCGCCTTCTGCATATATATTCATTCGCCTATAGAGATATGAAACTTTATATTTGTGAAAGTAAATATAGGTGAGGCGTTTTTAATTTGCGATTGTGTACTTTACGTTGTAAATATGAATTTGTGATTTATTTATTGATATTCATGTTTAAACGTTATACAAATATAAAAGATAATAAATGTTAATGCTAAATTTATCAATTGAATGAAGCCCTTAAATCTCTAAAACTTTAGTAATTAGAATGAATGTAAAGGATGCGCCAAAATAAGCGATTGTCAGGATGATAAAAACAGTATAACAGCCCTATTCTTAGTCATTTAGCCTTAAAATTTAACATTTCAAAATCTGTCAAACCAGTTCAAAATAAGTAAAATCTTGCAAGTTTAGGGCTATTTTTCTACTATAAAACGCGAAAAATCGTAGATTTTCTTAATGCAAAATGAAAAAAATGAGCTCTTTCATCAAATCTCCAGTGCTAATATTAGGATTTCCGATGCCTTTACTCTTTGCATCTATCTCACGAAACTTAGAAATAATTTCCATTGTTTTGCGTGGTGTATAATTTCTTAGTCCGATAATATAGTCTTTTGCCGACCAAGCTGAACGCAATTTCAATGCATTTGCAATATTGTTCTCTGATTTAATTTGTGGTAAATAATGTACTATCATCAGATTTTGGAAGAAAGAAAATAACAATGGAAGAAAAGAAAACAAAGAGCCTGCTTTAGGATTTTTGTCAAAATAGTTCATAATCTGATTAGCTTTAAAAACATCTTTCCTTATCAAGGCATTCCTCAACTCAAAGCTATTGAATTCTTTACTCACGCCAACTTCTCGTTCCACTCTTTCAGGTGTTATTCGTTTATCAATTTCCGGTAAGGATATGATAACCTTATCAAGTTCAGACGTCAACCGATTCAAATCTGCTCCCACAGAATCAGCTATCATTCCACAGGATTTAGCATCAATAGAGATATTTTTATTATTAACATATTTTTGTATAAAATCTGCTAATTGATAATCGCGTAGTTTTTTACTTTCAAAAACCACTCCGACACCCTGCGCCAATGAAATAATTTTTTTTCGAACGTTAATTGTTCCATTCTTATGACACCAAACCAAAATTGTGGAATCAACAGGCTTTCTGAGGTATTTTTCTAAAGCATCCAAGGAACGAACATTTTGCGCCTCCTTTACGATGATGACTTGATATTTTGCCATCATCGGAAAACGACGTGCCATATCGGTTACTTGGGCAGCATTTATATCAGCCCCGAAACAAACAGTTAAGTTAAAATCTTTCTCGGATTCATTCAAGACATTCTCTGCAATATAGGTAGAAATGCGATCGATATAATAAGATTCATCACCCATGAGAATATAAATAGGTGAGAACTTCCGAGCTTTCAGATCGTTCATGATTGTCTGAAATGTCATTCCTTGTTTGGCAGGCATGGACTTTTTTATTAACTTTGCAAATACGATAAATATCCTTTTCACTTGTAGGTTTTTACAAATTCTCAAGTGGGTTTTTATCTCATGCAAAGATATAACAAAAAACTGAGAATGAGGGCAGAATGATGAAAAATCTATGAGAATGAGCGGATTAATTGATTTAGTTGGATTTTCTGTGAAGACAACAGATGCCACAAAAAGTCAGTTGAAGCAAGAGTTTCGTTACTATCCCGTTACTCTTTTCGCTGTCGAAGAGGTCTGAAAAGACCGTGAGGAAATGGCTGTAAACTATCGGAATACAGCGTTTCGGGAGGTAAAGTTAGGGTAATATCTGATGTTGCCTGCGGGAAAAGGACGAAAAAGACATGAAGCGGATGCGATTGCGCCGATGTGCTGCGGTTTGCTTACAGCCTTTCAGCTCTACAGAAACTAATTTTGCAATTAAAAAACGTAGAGTATGAGCAGAAGCACTTTCAGGGTGTTGTTCTACCTCAAGCGCAACGCGCCGAAAAAGAACGGAATGATTCCCGTGATGTGCCGCATCACGGTGAACGGAAAGGTATCACAGTTCAGCAGCAAGCTGGACGTGGAGGAAAAGATGTGGAACGTGGAACTGGGCAAGCTGACAGGCCGCAGCCTCGTGGCACAGGAGGGCAACCGTATGCTGGACAAGATACGGCTTGGCATCAACAAGGCGTATCAGGAAGTGTGCGACACCGACGGGTATGTCACGGCGGAGAAGGTGCGCAACGCCTATCTGGGGCTGGGTCAGAACCACAAGACCCTGCTGGCCGTGTTCAAGCAGCACAACGAGGACTATGCAAAGCAGGTAGGCAAGATGAAGAGCGAGCGCAGCTACTGGAAATACTGCGTGGTATATAACCACCTGTCGGAGTTCATCAAGCAGCGCTACAAGATGAGCGACATCGCCCTGCGTGAGCTGACACCCGCCTTCATCACCGACTTCGAGCTGTTCCTCCGCACGGAGAAGAACCACTGCACCAACACCGTGTGGTCGTACATGATGCCTTTCCGCAGCATCATCTTCACCGCCATCAACAACGGTTGGCTGGCGCGTGACCCCTTCTATGCCTACCACATCACGAAGGAAGAGACCAAGCGTGGCTTCCTGTCCAAGGAGGAGATTACGGCACTCATCAACGGCACGTTCAAGAAGAAAAGCTATGAACTTATCCGGGACCTCTTCATCTTCTGCTGCTTCACGGGACTGAGCTGGCGGGACATGTACAACCTGACGGAAGAGAACCTGCAGACCTCCTTCGACGGCCACCTGTGGATAAAGACCAACCGCCAGAAGACTGGCGTGGAGTCGAACATCCGCCTGCTCGACGTGCCCAAGCACATCATCGAGAAGTACAGCGGCATGGCAGAAGACGGACGGCTGTTGCCCGTCCCATGTTATGGGAACTGCAAGAACGGCATCAAGGCGATAGCCAAACTTTGCGGCATCAACAAGAACATCACCTGGCACCAGAGCCGCCACTCGTATGCCACCACCATCTGCCTCTCCAACGGCGTGCCGATTGAAACCCTGTCGAAGATGATGGGTCACACCAGCATCCGCAGCACGCAGATTTATGCGAAGATTACCGCCGAGAAGGTAAGCAACGACATGGAACGCCTGTCCAAGCAGATAGAGTCCATGGAGCAGTTCATTTGTCAGACCATCTAACACGGAACGCCATGAGAAGAACTATCAGAATAGACGAGCACGGCCACGTGCGCATGGAGGGCAACCCGCAGGAAGAAGTATGGATGACCCTCGCCGAGATAGCCGACCTGTTCAACCTCCCTGCCGCCACCGTAGGCAGGGAGATAAAGGGCATCCGCAAGACGGGTGTGTTGGTGGACTATGAGGTGTGCAAGTATATCAGCATGGCGGAGGGCTGTTCCGTGGACATCTACCACTGGGACATCATTGTCGCCTTGGCCTATCGGGCTAACACCTTCTATGCCCACGCCTTCCGCAAGTGGTTGAAAGAGACAGCGACAAAAGAAAGGGGAAGAGAAAAACACCAAGCCATCATCATTCCCCTGTGGACTTCTGGGAATAACTGAAAGACAGACATCACAAACGAAAAAGACGGACGGACAATCCTATCATCAGGGTTGCCCGTCCGTCTTTTTCGTTCCTATACATCCGCCTTGCGGTAGTTTGCCTCCAGCAGACGTTGTATGTCATACTCCCGATAGAGTGCCTTGCCGCCAAACAGGATGAATGGCAGCACACGGTTGTTGCGCAGGTTCTGCAAGGTGCGGCGGCTCACCTTCAATGCTTCCGCCACCTCCTTGTCCGTCAGGTAACGGTCACCGTTCAGCGGAGGAGTATATTCCTGCAGAAAGCGGTTTATCCTGCGATGGCTGTTTTTAAGCGAGAGGAGCATGTCCGCCACACGTCCCTGCTCCAGCGTGAGAATCTCCTGCTTCATAGGCTGGCCTCCTTACTGTCAATGACGAGGCTGGCCACGTCCTCCCTGCGGTAATAAAACTTCTTGCCTATCTGCGAGCAGGCAATCAATCTCTTGTCCCGCATCGTCTGCAAGGTTCTCGGACTAAGGCGCAGCAACCGGCATACCTCCTCGTTGTCCATCCACTTCGCCATGCGCCTGTCGCTTTCACGACCGCACAGACGGTTCACCTTCTCCGTCAGCGACGAGACATCCGCCATCAGTGCCTCGAACGCCTTTCTTTCAATGATTACTACTTCCATGATTCTGAGTGTTGCTGTGATTATCGGTGCAAAGTTACGCTGCGACCTCCTAAAACCACTCATTTCCAGCGCAGGTGGCAGCATGTGGAACCGATGGTTGAGCCATCCAAAGCCAGTTGCAAGAAAATCTTCTATGAGTCATCTATGAGTCATAAGTTCACCCTTTCCATACCCTGTAATTTTGCAGCAGAAACAAGAAAAAACAGTATTGATTATGAACGTAATAATGATAGAAAGTGCCGCCTTTCAGGAACTGGTCGGACACATCGAGAAGATAGCGGAGCACATCCGCAAGTATGAGGACAGACAGCCCGTGCAGCCACAGGAACGGTGGTTGAACAGCAAGGAGGTGACCGCTCTGCTCGGCATCAGCCTGCGCACCCTGCAACGCTATCGTGACGAGGGGCGTATCCCCTTCTCGCTGATGGGGCGTACCTGCCGCTACCGACTCACGGATGTGGAGCGCATGATGAAGGAGTGTTCCATGAGCGGCAACGCAGAGCGCATCGGTGAGCTGCACAGGCAGTATATGGTAAGGACAGGCAAGAAAACATAAAAGGGCAAGAAAATGGATACCTACAAGATAGAGCGGCTGTTCCACCTCCTCATGGAGCGGCTTGACAGACACGAGAAGATACTCGACGACCTGCTATACCGCAGCCAGCGGCAGTCGGCAGGTACGGAGGAAGGTACGGAGTGCAAGCTGTACAACGGCGAACGCCTCTACGACAACCAGGACCTCTGCCTGATGCTACAGGTGAGCAAGCGGTCGCTGCAACGCTACCGCACGTTAGGCATCCTGCCCTACCTCATGCTCCGGCAGAAGACCTACTACAAGGAGTCGGACGTGGAGAAGTTCCTCTCGGAGCATATTGACTGTTTCCAGAAAGAGAAGATGGCGGACTACAAGGCCCGCATCCGATAACAATCAATGTATCACAATTAAAAGTCAATCAAGATGGCAAAGAAAAAAAACGAAAAAGACGTGCTGATAGTCCGTGATGAAAAGACGGGCGAAATCAGCGTGGTGGCCGGATTACAGGCGGACGGCACCCCCAGACGCACACCGCCAAAGATGGAGAACGCACAGGATTTTCTGCAGTTTGACAAGAACGGCGACGTGCTCGACAATTTCTTCCGCAACTTCTTTCGGCAGTGCAAGGAACCTAGCCGATTCGGTTTCTACCGTATTGCGGCAGACCAGGCGGAGAACCTGCTCGGCGTGATGAAGGAACTGCTGAAAGACCCCGTGGCCAATGCCGACCTGCTCGCACCCCACAAAGTGGATACCTCTGCCTACGAAAAACAGGTGGCGCAGGAACAGAAGGCACAGGAAGAGCAGAAGAAAAAACAGAATCAGACAAACAATGTAGAACCCCAAAAACAAGAAAACATGGAACAGAAACAACAGGAAAACGTGCAGCAGAACGCACCAGAGAACAAACCAGAGAACAAACAAGAGAACAAGCAAAAGCAAGGCTACCAGCCCATCGACGAAAGCCGCATCGACTGGCAGGCTTTGGAAAAGAACTGGGGCGTGAAGCGTGAGGAGCTGGAGCAGTCCGGTGACCTGCAGAAGATGCTTAACTACGGCAAGTCCGACCTCGTGCGTGTCACGCCCAACTTCGGAGGAGAGTCGTTCAGCCTCGATGCCCGCCTCTCCTTCCGCAAGGACGACGACGGCAACGTGCGTCTCGTTCCCCACTTCATCCGCAAGGAGCAGAAGCTCGATGAGTACAAGGGTCACAAGTTCACCCCGGAAGAGAAGAAAGCCCTGAAGGAGACAGGCAACCTCGGAAGAATCGTGGACTTGGTGGACAAGGCCACGGGCGAGATAACCCCTTCTTTCATCAGCATCGACCGCAAGACCAACGAGATTACCGACATGCCCGCCGCCCGCATCCGCATTCCTGAACGTATCGGCAAGACGGAGATCACCCCTAGGGAGCGTGAGATGCTCCGTGCCGGACTGCCCGTCAAGGACAAGCTCATCGAGCGCAACGACGGCCGCAAGTTCGTCACCACCCTGCAGGTGAACGTGGAGCAGCGAGGCGTGGAGTTCGTGCCCGGCACGGGTAAGTCGCCCCGTACCGTGGAGGAGCAGAGCAACAAGGAATCCCAAAAGGTGGAACAGTCAGCACCGCAACAGGAACCCGGCAAGCAACGTCGCAATACATGGACCAACGAGGATGGCAGCATCCGCCCTATCACCAAGTGGAAGGGTGTGCCCTTCACCGAGGAGCAGAAAGCCGACTACGTGGCGGGCAAGACCGTCAAGCTGGAGAACGTACCCGACGACAAGGGCATACCCTCCACCATGTACCTCCGCTTCAATCCCGAGAAAGGCCGTCCCTATCGCTACGACACCAATCCTGATAATGCCCAGAAGGTAGCTCCAGCAAACGAGAGCCGCACGCAGGTAGCCGTCAACAGTCAGGGCAAGACCAACGAGGCGACCAAAAATGTAAACGAGCCGCTGCAGAAGGGGCAGACCGCCCCGAAGGATGATGTCCAGCAGAAGCAGGAAAAACGCAAGAGCAAAGGCATGAAGGTATGAGCCGGAGTGCCACCACTAAATCCATCATTATCCCGAACATGAGAATAGAAACAATAGGTAAAAACAGAAAAAAAGTAAATCAGTATGAAGACCATTATCGCAGAGAAGCCCTCCGTGGCACGTGAGATAGCCCGCATCGTGGGCGCGACCAAGAGAGAAGAAGGTTATTTTTCCGGCAACGGCTATGCCGTCACATGGGCCTATGGGCACTTGGTGCAGCTCACCATGCCCGAAGGCTACGGCATCCACGGCTTCGCCCGTGAGCACCTGCCCATACTGCCCGACACCTTTACCCTGCAACCCCGTCATACCAAGACGGAGAAGGGTTACAAGCCCGAACCCAGCGTCGTCACGCAGATACGTATAGTGGGCAAACTCTTCGAAGAGAGTGAGCAGATTGTAGTGGCCACCGATGCCGGGCGCGAGGGTGAGCTCATCTTCCGTTACCTCTACAGCTACCTGGACTGCCGCACGCCCTTTGTACGCCTCTGGATCAGTTCACTCACCGACAAAGCCATCCGTGAGGGGCTGCGCCACCTCGAAGAGGGCAACCGCTACGACCGCCTTTATCATGCCGCCAAGGCACGCAGCGAGGCCGACTGGTTAGTGGGCATCAACGCTACGCAGGCCATGACCATCGCCGCAGGCAGGGGCACCTACTCCCTCGGACGTGTGCAGACACCCACGCTGGCTATGGTGTGCGCCCGCTACTGGGAGCACAAACGCTTCACGCCCGAAGCCTTCTGGCAGGTGCATCTATCTACGGATGGCACAGGGGAACAGACGGTGAAGTTCTCTTCCGTGGAGAAATGGAAGGAGAAGTCCCCTGCGGAGCATATATATAATAAGGTAAAGGCGCAGTCCTCCCTGCTTGTCACCAAGGTGGAGTGCAAGGAGAAGGTGGAGGACACGCCGCTGCTCTACGACCTCACCACCCTGCAGAAGGAAGCCAATGCCAAGCACGGACTCACGGCGGAGAAGACACTGGAGATAGCGCAGAAGCTCTACGAGAAGAAGCTCATCACCTATCCGCGCACCGGCAGCCGCTACATCCCTGAAGATGTCTTTGCCGAAATCCCCAAGCTGCTCGCCTTCCTGGGCGGCTATCCCGAATGGATTGGCAAGGAGCCCCACAGAGACAGGCTGACCCGCCGCAGCGTGGACAGCAGCAAGGTGACCGACCACCACGCCCTGCTCGTCACGGGCGAGAAGCCCCTCTTTCTCTCCAAGGAGGACAACACCGTCTATCAGATGATAGCCGGGCGCATGGTGGAAGCCTTTTCCGACAAGTGCGTCAAGGAACTCACCACCGTCACCGCCCTCAGTGGCGAGGCGGAGTTTGCCGCCAAGGGCTGCGTCATCCGTCAGGCGGGATGGCGTGCCGTGCTGGGCGAAGAGAGCGAGGAGCAGGTACTTCCGCCTTGGAAGAGCGGCGACACCCTTGCCGTATGCGGCATCAGTCTCACCGAGGGTAAGACCAAGCCAAAACCCCTGCATACCGAAGCCACCCTGCTCTCAGCGATGGAAAATCCGTGCCAACGAGAGCAGAACCAAACTTGTTTGGATATGCCGAGTGCAGCCGGATTTGGCGGAACGCAAACGGCAGGCAAGGACGTGGAGAATGAGGAGGTGCGCCAGGCCATGAAGGAATGTGGCATCGGCACTCCCGCCACCCGTGCCGCCATCATCGAGACCCTCTTTGCCCGCGGCTATGTGCAGCGTTGCAAGAAATCGCTCGTACCCACCGAGAAGGGGCTGGCCCTCTACTCCGTAGTGAAAGGAATGCGCATCGCCGATGCCGCCCTAACGGGAGAGTGGGAACGTGAACTGGCACGCATCGAGCGTGGGGAGAAGGAAGCTTTCGCCTTCCATGAGGATATAGAGCGATACACCACGGAAATCACCGCCGAACTGCTCTCCTGCGACAAAATCTTCGGGCACAAGCCCTCCGGCTGCACCTGTCCCAAGTGCGGCAAAGGGCAGATGCAGTTCTACGGCAAGGTGGTGCGTTGCGACAATCCAGAATGCGGTCTGCCCGTGTTCCGTCAGAAAGCCAACCGTGACTTGAAGGACGAGGAAGTCAAAGAACTGCTCACCGCCGGGAAGACCTCCCTGCTGAAAGGCTTCAAGAGCAAGCAAGGCAAGAGTTTCGATGCCATTATCGCCTTTGATGCCGACTTCAACACGGTATTTGTCTTCCCCGAAGTGAAAAACAAGGGAAAATATTCCCCGAAGAGGAAATAAATGAGTACCTTCGCCACTGAATCAAAGTCGAATCGTTCTTGTTCTTCTAAGACCGGACTGATTTACTTTGGATTTAGTGGTGGCACTTCGGGAGGGATACCCGGAGTGCTTTTTTCGTATGACGGGCATGTCATACATCTGTGGTGAAAGTCCACGCGGGGCGTAGTTGCCAACGAACCCCATAGCGACTTGCAAGTTTCGAGTGGTGACGCTCGGGAGAGAAGAAGCAATAGCGAAATCGTGGCCTGACGAACAGAAACATGGTACTAAGGCGCATCAAGCGGACAAGCTGGCTAAAGACAGTGAAGCTCCTAAAGGCAACCGTAACCTTGTTGCGTAAACCATGCAGGTAAACGAGGAAAGATGTATGGCTTACCCCGCGAGGCCTCGGCAGTCCGCAAGGATAGTAACAACGAATGTCGAGGAGTCAGCAGAGGCCGAAGTAGCCGACCGCGTGACGGTCAAGGCGAAGGGCCGAATCGTGCATTGTCTCACAAGACAATCTGTGTATTTGGAAACTGTAGTAGTCAGATGACCGAAGAGGAACTCTCTTTTCAAGACGATAGGGCGTATCCCGACAATAGAGAAGAAGTGACGATGTCCAATATGCGGAGTCCAAAAGGGACAAGATAAGCCCGAAACCGCCGTATGCCGAACGGCACGTACGGTGGTGTGGGAGGAAGGAAAACGAAAGTAGGTCAGAAAACTTACTCCGTTTTCCGACCTACCCGATTTCTATCCCGACATTTAGTATTCACC
This sequence comes from Prevotella brunnea, assembly GCF_008016795.1. Taxonomy (GTDB): domain Bacteria; phylum Bacteroidota; class Bacteroidia; order Bacteroidales; family Bacteroidaceae; genus Prevotella; species Prevotella brunnea. The sequence continues at coordinate 17,481 of NZ_SDIK01000003.1, read as the reverse complement.
ACTATAATCCAAGAATAGACATGAACAAGAACGAAAAAAAGCGGAAAGAGCTGTCGTACTACCACCTCTATCTGCAAAAACACCTTCAAGAGAACCGTTTTGAGCAGGCCGATGATGCCTCCTTCATCGAGACCCGTGCCGACCTGGCCGCAACCGCCTACGAACAGGCACGCCGTGAGGGCTATCCCATCGAGGGAGCGCAGGAACTGGCGATGCAGACCCTGCTGAAAGGGCTGCACCACTCCAGATACGCCATCCTGCGTGAGGTCATCACGAACGAGTTTGCCTACGAGATCCCCGAAACGCGGCAGGAAGCCCTTACCACGAAACTGCTGCCTTTAGTGGACAACGTATTCTCCATCTACGACCTGTCTGACGACCATTTCGCCCAGTCGTTGGACTATGACCTGCTGTACAGCGAACTGACGGGAGCTGTCGTACTCTATCTGGCCGAGTATGGCGTTTAACCGCAAGCAGCGACTGAGGGACAATATCGAGGCGATACGGACGGCATTCCTCCTTGACCGGGAAGGGCGCACCCCCACCGAGGCCGAGCGCGACATACTGCGTAGGTACTGCGGCTTCGGAGGCTTGAAGTGCATTCTTAATCCCGCCAAGGAACTGACGGATGCCGTCCACTGGGCGAAATCCGACCTCGAACTCTTTGCACCCACGGCGGAACTCCACCGCCTTATCCGTGAGAATAGCCGTAACGAGATGGAGTACAAGCGTTATGTTGATTCGCTGAAAGGCTCCGTGCTCACGGCCTTCTATACCCCGAAGGAAATCACAGATACCCTCGCAGGCGTGCTTGCGGGGCACGGCATCATGCCCGTACGGTTGCTGGAACCATCGGCAGGCATGGGAGCTTTCGTGGACTCCATGCTGCGCTACGCACCCCAAGCCGATGTGATGGCTTTCGAGAAGGACCTGCTGACGGGCAGGATGCTCCGCCATCTTCATCCCGACCGGAAAGTGCGTGTAGAAGGTTTTGAGAAAATAGAAAAACCCTTCAACGGCCATTTCGACCTTGCCCTGTCCAACATCCCCTTCGGTGACATCGCCGTATTCGATGCGGAGTATGAGAAGCGTTCCCTCATGCACCGGGCAGCGGCGAAGAAGATACATAACTATTTCTTCCTGAAAGGACTCGATGCCGTACGTGACGGCGGCATCGTCGCCTTCCTCACCTCGCAGGGCGTGCTGGACAGCGAGAGCAACAACGGCACCCGCTTTCTGATGATGAGGAATGCCGACCTGTTGTCGGTGGTGCGAATGCCCAACAACCTCTTCACGGAGAACGCCAACACCGAGGTGGGCTGCGACCTGATCATCCTTCAGAAGAACAGCCGCAAGGAAGAACTGACGGAGGACGACCAACTGTTGACACAGACGGTGAAGGACAATCATACCCACGTGACGACCAACCGTTATCTGCTGGCACATCCCGAGTTGGTCATACACACCAGTGCCAAACTGGACACCGACCCATACGGGAAACCTGCGATGCTCTATCTATATGAGGGCGGTGTGACGGGAATCGCCGAGGATTTGCGTAAGCGGATTGATGCCGATTTGGCTGCACGGTTGGACGTGGCACGCTATAAGGGTATGGCGGAGGAGATACCAACCCAAGCCATTCCGTCTGCGACCAAGGAAACCAAGATAGCGGAAGAAGTCCCTACAATTACAGAGTCTCCGAAAGAACAACCCTCAATAGATCATTCTGCTGAGGGGAAGGCGGTACAGCTTACCCTTTTCGACCTATGGGAGTACACCGTTCCGCAAGAGAAGCCTGTCCCGAAGAACAAAAAGAAGTCTGCTGTCGCCAAACAGGCACAAAAGGGGAATCATCCCACACCTGCCCGTGCGGAGAAGCCGAAGAAGCAGGATGGTGAATCATTGCAGCCTTCACAGAAAAATGCAGACGATGCCCACAAAGAAGAAAAGAAGACCCTGCCGGGCGACATCTATGCGGACATCAACTGGGAGGACAACCCGCCTATCAATGGTTTCTATGAGACCATGATGACGTTGACACCGGAGAAGCGTGTGGCATTGCGCCAGGAGGCGGAACGCCATCGTCAGGAACAGTTGAAGAGACTGGGCGTGGCTGATACGCTTAATCCCGCCTTCATCCCTCCCATGGGAGAGATAAAGCCGTTGTCCGAAGCTGAGACGAAGCCTGCAGAGGTAAAGCAGCCACCGCTTGACCTCACTCCGCATCCCTACGACCGCACGCTGGAGCCCCATCACCGTAAAGGCTCCATCGTGCTCGATGCGTCAAGAAACGTGGGCTATCTGAAAGACCTCACGCCCTACGGAGGGATGTTCCATCCCGCTGACCTCAATGGCTTTCAGAAAGAGAAACTGATGCTCTACATCTCCCTGCGTGATGCCTACGAGCGTCTGTACCGTTATGAATCGCTCCGGCGCGAGGCGAATGTTCCGTGGCGTGAACACTTGAACACCTGTTACGATGAGTTTGTCATGCGCTACGGCAACCTCAACGCCAAGCAGAACGTGAAATTGGTGATGATGGACGCGGGCGGACGTGACATCCTTTCGTTGGAACGGGCGGAGAACGGAAAGTTCGTCAAGGCGGACATCTTCGAGCGTCCTGTTTCCTTTGCGGTGGAGAGCCATGCCAACGTAGGCTCTCCCGAAGAAGCCCTCTCCGCATCACTCAACAAGTTCGGTACGGTCAATCTCGACTATATGCGGGAGATAACCGACAGCACGGCGGAGGAATTGCTCACTGCCTTGCAAGGGCGCATCTATTATAATCCGCTCGTGACCGGTTACGAGATCAAAGACCGCTTCATCGCCGGGAACGTGATAGAGAAGGCGGAACGCATAGAGGCATGGATGGGCGAAAACCCCGAAAATGAACGTATGCCGGAGGTGAAGCAGGCGTTGGAGGCTCTGAAAGATGCCGAACCGCCACGCATCGCCTTTGAAGACCTTGATTTCAACTTCGGGGAACGCTGGATTCCGACGGGTGTCTATGCCGCCTACATGAGCCATCTGTTCGACACTGAGGTGAAAATCGCCTACTCCGCCAGCATGGACGAGTTTTCGGTGGCGTGCGGCTACCGCACCATGAAAATCACGGACGAGTTTCTGGTGAAGGGGTATTACCGGAACTATGACGGTATGCACCTCCTGAAGCACGCTCTGCACAACACCTGCCCCGACATGATGAAGTCCATCGGCAAGGACGAGCATGGCAATGACATCAAGGTGCGCGACAGCGAGGGAATACAGCTCGCCAACGCCAAGATTGACGAGATACGAAACGGTTTCTCCGAATGGCTCGAAGAGCAGTCGCCGCAGTTCAAGGAACGGCTGACGACGATGTATAACCGCAAGTTCAACTGTTTTGTGCGCCCGAAGTATGACGGCTCGCACCAGACTTTTCCCGACCTCAATCTGAAAGGCTTGGCAAGCCGGGGCATCAAGAGTGTCTATCCCTCGCAAATGGATTGCGTCTGGATGCTGAAACAGAACGGCGGCGGAATTTGTGACCACGAGGTCGGAACCGGCAAGACGCTGATAATGTGCATCGCCGCGCATGAGATGAAGCGTCTGAACTTGGCGCATAAGCCGATGATTATCGGGTTGAAAGCCAATGTTGCGGAGATTGCTGCCACCTATCAGGCGGCATATCCCAACGCGCGTATTCTGTACGCTTCGGAGAAGGACTTTTCGACTGCCAACCGTGTGCACTTCTTCAACAATATCAAGAACAACGATTACGATTGTGTCATCATGTCGCACGACCAGTTCGGCAAGATACCGCAGTCGCCGGAGTTGCAGCAGCGCATCCTGCAAGCGGAGCTTGACACGGTGGAGGAAAACCTCGAAGTGCTGCGCCAGCAGGGAAAGAACGTGTCGCGGGCGATGCTGAAAGGTTTGGAGAAGCGCAAGCACAACCTTGAAGCGAAGCTGGAGAAGGTGGAACACGCCATTCGATCGCGCACGGATGACGTGGTGGACTTCAAGCAGATGGGCATCGACCACATCTTCATTGATGAATCGCACCAGTTCAAGAATCTGACTTTCAACACGCGCCACGACCGTGTGGCGGGGCTGGGAAACAGCGAGGGAAGCCAGAAGGCACTGAATATGCTCTTTGCCATACGTACCATACAGGAGCGCACAGGCAAGGACTTGGGAGCGACCTTCCTTTCGGGCACGACCATCAGCAACTCGCTGACTGAATTGTATCTGCTGTTCAAGTACCTGCGTCCGAAGGAGCTGGAACGGCAGGACATCCGGTGTTTCGATGCTTGGGCGGCGATATTCGCCAAAAAGACGACGGACTTTGAATTTAACGTGACGAACAACGTGGTGCAGAAGGAGCGTTTCCGCTACTTCATCAAAGTGCCGGAACTTGCCGCCTTCTATAACGAAATAACGGACTACCGCACGGCGGAAGATGTGGGCGTGGACCGTCCCAACAAGAACGAGATACTGCACCACATACCGCCCACGCCGGAACAGGAGGACTTCATACAGAAGCTGATGCAGTTCGCCAAGACAGGCGACGCTACCCTGTTGGGCAGGCTGCCGCTTTCGGAAACGGAAGAAAAGGCGAAGATGCTCATCGCCACGGACTACGCCCGCAAGATGGCTCTCGACATGCGCATGATAGATCCGAATTATGAAGACCACCCCGATAACAAGGCGAGCCACTGTGCCAATATGATCGCGGAGTATTACCAAAAATACGACGCGCAGAAAGGCACACAGTTCGTTTTCTCTGACTTGGGGACATACCAGCCGGGCGACGGGTGGAACGTCTATTCGGAAATCAAGCGCAAGCTGACGGAGGATTACGGCATACCGCCAAGCGAGGTGCGCTTCATTCAGGAGTGCAAGACCGACAAGGCTCGCAAGGCGGTGATAGATGCCATGAATGCCGGAACGGTGCGTGTGCTGTTCGGCTCCACGAGTATGCTTGGTACGGGTGTAAACGCACAGAAACGGTGTGTGGCAATCCATCATTTGGACACGCCGTGGCGACCGTCCGACCTGCAACAGCGTGACGGACGCGGAGTTAGAGCCGGGAATGAGATAGCCAAGCATTTCGCCGGGAACAACGTGGATGTAATCATCTATGCGGTGGAGATGTCGCTGGACAGCTACAAGTTCAACCTCCTGCACTGCAAGCAGACTTTCATAAGCCAGCTCAAAAGCGGCGCGATGGGTGCGCGTACCATTGACGAGGGGGCGATGGACGAGAAATCGGGCATGAATTTCTCGGAATACATGGCGTTGCTCTCCGGCAATACCGACCTGTTGGACAAGGCGAAACTGGAAAAGCGGATCGCATCGCTCGAAGGGGAACGCAAGTCGTTCAACAAGGGCAAGCGTGATTCGGAGTTCAAGCTGGAGTCAAAGACCGGCGAGTTGCGCAACAACACGGCTTTCATAGATGCCATGACGGAGGACTGGAACCGCTTCCTGTCGGTGGTGCAGACCGACAAGGAGGGCAACCGCCTTAATATAATAAAGGTGGACGGAGTGGATTCCGCCGATGAGAAGGTCATCGGAAAGCGTTTGCAGGAGATAGCCAAGAATGCCACGACCGGAGGGTTGTACACGCAGGTCGGTGAACTTTACGGTTTTCCGATAAAGGTGGTGAGCGAAAGGATACTCAAAGAGGGATTGGAGTTCACCGACAACCGCTTCGTGGTCGAGGGGAACTACAAGTACACCTACAACAACGGGCATCTGGCGATGGCTGACCCGTTGGCCGCCGCCCGCAACTTCCTCAACGCGATGGAGAGGATACCCTCCATCATCGACCAGTACAAGGCGAAGAACGAGGTGCTGGAGATGGAGATACCGCAGTTACAGGAGATAGCGGGTAAGGTGTGGAAGAAGGAGGACGAGCTGAAGCAGTTGAAGTCCGAACTTGCCGCCCTTGACCGAAAAATTCAGCTGGAGCTTGCGCCACCCACGCCCGAAGTCGCAGAAAAGGAGAATGAAGGGCAACAGCTCAAGCCGGAAGCGGAAGATGTGAGGAACAGGCAGGCGCAATATCCCGAAAATGCACCGCCGCAGATACGCAGTCCGGCGGATAGTATCGTTGCCAACCATGTCATAATCGGGCGTCCGGGACTGTATGCCAAGGAGGAAACCCGGTCCAAAGGATTGAAAATATAACCTAAGGAATTTTATCTGAAGTATTAATAAGGGCTATCCCAAAAGGTCTAAAAGTAAATTTTATCCTTTCTGCAAGTATCTATAGGATGGCAACTGCATTTTTTTCTTTTTGGGCAGCCCTTATTAAAATTTATTCTTATTTTAGGTTATATACATTCATGTCCATTTATGTAAAAAATTCCTGCTGACCTTGTTTATGTCTTGTCAGTCACCATTTGCAAAACCATATTTGACCCTCAAAGAGGCTGAATTTGATAAGTAACTTGCTACATACTCATAATAAGGAGCTAAATAGAACACGAATGGGAAATACACAAATGCTAAACTAAAGAAGATATTGGCCAAAATAAACGCTATACCGAGAGAGAAACTTGATTTTTCAACTTCCTAAAACGGTGTTGTTCAAACATTTCTACTTATTTGTACTTGCCAGTTGAACCTACGCTTCCCTAATAAAATGTCTATGGTAAAAAAAGTTAAAAAATCCTCCCACTTTTGTTAGATATATTTTTTTGTGTAATTTTGTAATCGTTATGCGGCAGTAATAATATACATATTAATACGAGTTAGTAATCCTGTAGTTCTCATATGCTACGAGGAGGTATTAAAAGGTGCGTTTCGACAATGCATCTACTGTAGTATATTATTGCTTAATCCAAATGAATATTATAAATTTAGGAATTCTTGCTCACATTGATGCAGGAAAAACTTCCGTAACCGAGAATCTGCTGTTTGCCAGTGGAGCAACGGAAAAGTGCGGCCGTGTGGATAATGGTGACACCATAACGGACTCTATGGATATAGAGAAACGTAGAGGAATTACTGTCCGGGCTTCTACGACATCTATTATCTGGAATGGAGTGAAATGCAATATCATTGACACTCCGGGACACATGGATTTTATTGCGGAAGTGGAGCGGACATTCAAAATGCTTGATGGAGCAGTCCTCATCTTATCCGCAAAGGAAGGCATACAAGCGCAGACAAAGTTGCTGTTCAGTACTTTACAAAAGCTGCAAATCCCGACAATTATATTTATCAATAAGATTGACCGTGCCGGTGTGAATTTGGAGCGTTTGTATATGGATATAAAAACAAATCTGTCGCAAGATGTCCTGTTTATGCAAACTGTTGTCGATGGATCGGTTTATCCGGTTTGCTCCCAAACATATATAAAGGAAGAATACAAAGAATTTGTATGCAACCATGACGACGATATATTAGAACGATATTTGGCGGATAGCGAAATTTCACCGGCTGATTATTGGAATACGATAATCGCTCTTGTGGCAAAAGCCAAAGTCTATCCGGTGCTACATGGATCAGCAATGTTCAATATCGGTATCAATGAGTTGTTGGACGCCATTTCTTCTTTTATACTTCCTCCGGCATCAGTCTCAAACAGACTTTCAGCTTATCTCTATAAGATAGAGCATGACCCCAAAGGGCATAAAAGAAGTTTTCTTAAAATAATTGACGGAAGTCTGAGACTTCGAGACGTTGTAAGAATCAACGATTCGGAAAAATTCATCAAGATTAAAAATCTAAAGACTATTTATCAGGGCAGAGAGATAAATGTTGATGAAGTGGGTGCCAATGATATCGCGATTGTAGAAGATATAGAAGATTTTCGAATCGGAGATTATTTAGGTGCTAAACCTTGTTTGATTCAAGGATTATCTCATCAGCATCCCGCTCTCAAATCCTCCGTCCGGCCAAATAAGCCCGAAGAGAGAAGCAAGGTGATATCCGCTCTGAATACATTGTGGATTGAAGACCCGTCTTTGTCCTTTTCCATAAACTCATATAGTGATGAATTGGAAATCTCGTTATATGGTTTGACCCAAAAGGAAATCATACAGACATTGCTGGAAGAACGATTTTCCGTAAAGGTCCATTTTGATGAGATCAAGACTATCTACAAAGAACGACCTATAAAAAAGGTCAATAAGATTATTCAGATCGAAGTACCACCCAACCCTTACTGGGCCACAATAGGGCTGACTCTTGAACCCTTACCGTTAGGGGCAGGGTTGCAAATCGAAAGTGACATCTCCTATGGTTATCTGAACCATTCTTTTCAAAATGCCGTTTTTGAAGGGATTCGTATGTCTTGCCAATCTGGTTTACATGGATGGGAAGTGACAGATCTGAAAGTAACTTTTACTCAAGCCGAGTATTATAGCCCGGTAAGTACACCTGCTGATTTCAGACAGCTGACCCCTTATGTCTTCAGGCTGGCTTTGCAACAGTCAGGTGTGGACATTCTCGAACCGATGCTCTGTTTTGAGTTGCAGATACCCCAAGTAGCGAGTTCCAAAGCTATTACAGATTTGCAAAAACTGATGTCTGAGATTGAAGACATCAGTTGTAATAATGAGTGGTGTCATATTAAAGGGAAAGTTCCATTAAATACAAGTAAAGACTATGCCTCAGAAGTAAGTTCGTACACTAAGGGCTTAGGCATTTTTATGGTTAAGCCATGTGGGTATCAAATAACAAAAGACGGTTATTCTGATAATATCCGCATGAACGAAAAAGATAAACTTTTATTCATGTTCCAAAAATCAATGTCATTAAAATAATGGAGCGGTCAGGAAATTTCTATAAGGCAATACGGTTGGGATATATACTTATCTCCATTCTTATCGGATGTATGGCATATAATAGCCTCTATGAATGGCAGGAGATAGAAGCATTAGAACTTGGCAATAAAAAAATAGACGAGCTCCGAAAAGAAATAAACAATATCAATATTCAAATGATAAAATTTTCTCTATTGGGTGAAACAATACTGGAATGGAACGATAAAGATATCGAGCATTACCATGCACGGCGTATGGCAATGGACAGTATGCTCTGCCGTTTCAAGGCCACCTATCCAGCAGAGCGCATCGATAGTGTGCGCAGTCTTTTAGAGGATAAGGAACGACAGATGTTCCAGATAGTCCGGTTAATGGATGAACAACAATCTATTAACAAGAAGATAGCCAATCAAATTCCGGTTATTGTACAGAAAAGTGTGCAGGAACAGTCCAAAAAGCCAAAACGAAAAGGTTTCTTAGGCATATTCGGCAAAAAAAAGGAAGTAACTCCAGCAGTATCAACCACTATCCTTCATTCGGTCAATAGAAACGTAATCAGCGAACAGAAAGTGCAGGATCGCCAATTGTCGGAACAAGCCGACAGCCTTGCAGCTCGTAATGCAGAACTTAACAGACAACTGCAAGAATTGATTTGCCAAATAGAAGAAAAGGTACAAACCGAACTGCAAAGCCGGGAAAACGAAATAGTTGCCATGCGTGAAAAGTCATTTATGCAAGTAGGCGGTTTAATGGGATTCGTTCTTCTATTGTTGTTAATTTCCTACATCATCATACATCGTGATGCAAAAAGCATTAAACAATACAAGCACAAGACAACTGATTTGATAAGGCAACTGGAACAATCCGTACAACGGAACGAGGCACTGATAACGTCAAGGAAGAAGGCGGTACATACTATCACCCATGAACTGCGCACACCGCTGACAGCAATAACAGGCTATGCCGGACTGATACGGAAAGAACAGTGTGAGGATAAGTCCGGGCAGTATATCCAAAACATACTGCAATCCTCCGACCGTATGCGGGATATGCTTAACACTTTGCTTGACTTCTTCCGCCTGGACAACGGCAAGGAACAGCCCCGTCTGTCACCCTGCCGGATTTCAGCAATCACGCACACACTTGAAACGGAGTTCATGCCTGTTGCCGTGAACAAAGGGCTGTCCTTGTCCGTGAAGACTGGACACGATGCCATTGTATTGACCGACAAAGAGCGAATAATACAAATCGGGAATAACCTGCTGTCAAACGCTGTCAAGTTCACAGAAGAAGGCGGTGTTTCTTTGATTACTGAATATGATAATGGAGTTCTGACACTGGTCGTTGAAGATACAGGTACAGGCATGACAGAAGAGGAACAGAAACAAGCGTTCGGTGCGTTTGAACGTCTATCAAATGCCGCCGCAAAGGAGGGTTTCGGGCTTGGGCTTGCCATAATGCGTAATATTGTGTCGATGCTTGGCGGAACAATCCGTTTAGACAGCAAGAAAGGGAAAGGCAGTCGTTTCACAGTTGAAATTTCTATGCAGGAAGCTGAAGAACAGCTTGGATATACAAGCAATACACCTGTTTATCATAACAATAAATTCCATGATGTTGTCGCCATTGACAATGATGAGGTATTACTTCTGATGCTGAAAGAGATGTATTCCCAAGAAGGAATACACTGCGACACTTGCACCGATGCTGCGGCACTGATGGAAATGATACGCCAGAAAGAATACAGCCTGTTGCTGACAGACTTGAATATGCCCGATATAAACGGTTTCGAATTGCTGGAACTGTTGCGTTCGTCCAACGTGGGCAATTCACCAACAATCCCGGTGGTTGTGGCAACCGCTTCGGGCAGTTGTAACAAAGGGGAACTATTGGCAAAAGGCTTTGCCGGATGCCTGTTCAAACCGTTCTCCATATCGGAACTGATGGAGGTTTCCGACAGGTGTGCCATAAAAGCGACACCGGACGGGAAACCGGACTTTTCCGCCTTATTGTCCTATGGCAATGAAGCCGTCATGCTGGAAAAGTTGATAACTGAAACAGAAAAGGAAATGCAGGCGGTACGGGATGCAGCAAAAGAAAAAGACCTGCAAAAGCTGGATTCCCTGATCCACCACCTGCGCAGTTCGTGGGAGGTGCTCCGTGCCGACCAACCGCTGAATGTACTTTACGGATTGCTTCGTGGCGATGCTCTCCCGGATGGTGAAGCGTTAAGCCATGCCGTGACTGCCGTGCTGGATAAGGGAGTGGAAATAATACGGTTGGCAGAAGAGGAAAGGAGAAAATACGAAGATGAATAAGACAAAAATAATTGTGGTGGAAGACAACATCGTGTATTGCGAATATGTCTGCAATATGCTGTCACGGGAGGGCTACCGCAATATGAAGGCTTACCACCTCTCAACCGCGAAGAAACATCTGCAACAGGCAACAGATAATGATATCGTGGTTGCCGACCTGCGTCTGCCTGACGGCAGTGGCATAGACCTTTTGTGCTGGATGCGAAAGGAGGGAAAGATGCAGCCCTTCATCATTATGACCGACTACGCCGAAGTTAATACCGCCGTGGAAAGCATGAAACTCGGCTCGATAGACTATATTCCCAAACAGCTTGTGGAGGATAAACTTGTCCCCCTGATCCGTTCCATACTGAAAGAACGTCAGGCAGGACAACGCCGTATGCCTATATTCGCCCGTGAAGGTTCCGCCTTTCAGAAAATCATGCACCGCATAAGGCTGGTAGCCGCCACCGATATGAGCGTGATGATATTTGGTGAGAACGGCACGGGCAAGGAGCATATTGCCCACCTGTTGCATGACAAGAGCAAACGTGCAGGCAAGCCATTTGTGGCGGTGGACTGCGGTTCACTCTCCAAAGAGCTTGCACCGTCGGCTTTCTTCGGACACGTCAAAGGTGCATTTACAGGTGCGGACAATGCCAAGAAAGGATATTTCCATGAGGCGGAAGGCGGCACGTTGTTTCTGGACGAGGTAGGAAACCTCGCGTTGGAAACCCAACAGATGTTGCTCCGTGCCATACAGGAGAGGCGGTATCGCCCGGTCGGAGACAAGGCAGACCGGAATTTCAATGTCCGCATCATCGCTGCTACCAATGAAGATTTGGAGGTATCGGTGAATGAAAAGCGTTTTCGGCAGGATCTTCTGTACCGCCTGCACGACTTCGGGATAACCGTTCCTCCGTTGCGTGACTGTCAAGAAGACATTATGCCGCTGGCAGAGTTCTTCCGTGATATGGCAAACAGAGAGCTGGAGTGTAGCGTGAGCGGGTTCAGTTCCGAAGCACGTAAAGCGTTGCTGACACACGCATGGCCGGGCAACGTGCGGGAACTTCGGCAGAAAGTTATGGGTGCTGTATTGCAGGCGCAGGAAGGTGTTGTCATGAAAGAGCATCTGGAACTTGCCGTGACGAAACCGACCTCTACTGTCAGCTTCGCCTTGCGCAATGACGCGGAGGATAAGGAGCGGATATTGCGTGCGTTGAAACAGGCAAACGGTAACCGCAAGGTTGCCGCCGAACTGCTCGGAATAGGACGTACAACGCTGTACAGCAAGCTGGAAGAGTATGGCTTGAAATACAAATTCAGGCAATCATAGCCGGTAATTCACTGAATTTAGCTATCTTTGCATGAACATTTGAAGGTAAACGGCGATTGGGGAGCCTTTCGCCGCCGATATATAACATAAGACCGCAAGGCGTTTCGAGCGAAAATCTGGTAAATTGACACTACGGAGACGATTGCGTGATGCTTATGCTATGCCTACGCATAGCGTGCATTCACGTACTCTCCGTAAAAGGCTTTACCAGAGCCGTCGCTTGAAAGTAGTGTGGATTGCACGCTACTTTTTTGCTCCTTGCCCAACGAAAGAAAAAGGCTATGGGTAAAGTTCAGATTCTTGCCGTCCTCACGATGGACGGGTGTCATTCTTCAGAATTATATGGCAAAGCGTATGAGGATTTACGCCTTGACCGCTGCGATATTGACAAAATAAGGGAAAACGCGCTTTACCATGTCACGCCGGACTACTCCATCTCCATGCTGGACGAATGGCGGAAAGACAATACCAACATCTGCTATCTCGCAGAAGCCACCCCCGACAATTCGGACTATATCAACGGGCTGTTGCGTATGCGGGTGGTGGATGAGATTATCCTATATACCGTGCCTTTCATATCGGGAACGGGACGGCATTTCTTCAAGTCGGCACTACCCGAAGCACGCTGGACACTCTCCTCACAAAAGAGTTATTCCAACGGAGTGTACCGGAGCATCTACACACGCATGGAAACCATGAAATAGCCGGGATGTACCATAGGAGAACATTTCTATAATCCGTTTAATAAAGCAATGTTCTGAAATAGAACATTTTAAGACGACCATAATTCATGCCGGATAAAAAATATCAATTCTTATTGCACTGAAATCCAGTACGTTGTAAATACCGTGCCGGATTTTTTGCTTTTTGGTCGCGATTTTTGCCAATATTATTCATGTGCGCATACCGAAAACAGAGTGTAAAATTTCAAAATTGACAGGACATGAACTATTTCTTACTGGCGGATACCGAGTTCTTCCGCCGTATCAATGAAGCCGGAGACTGCAATATGGAAACGGCATATATGGCTTTCGCCAACCAAGTAATCGAACTGTGCGGCAGCAGCCATGCGAGCCATACCGCCATCGCACTGGCTTATATTGAAATCGAGTTGCAACACCACCCCGTGCGTCTGTTATCCGAAGAACGCAAGGAAGCCGCCGCCTATATCGGAAAGGCACTTTCTTTCGTGAGGAAGATGCAGAAGTTCCTTACCACTCCCCAAGTGCCACCACTCACATCCAACATCCATTCAACCAATATTACTGCCGCCAAAAGCGAAACGCCAAAGTCCTTGCAATGGACGGGCAACACCCTCGACCTCGTGGAACTGATTTACGGGCTGAGCGAGATGGGTTGCATTGACAACGGAGAGACACCCCTGAAGGTGCTCGCCCCTGCCCTCTACGAGTTCTTCGGGCTTGACACCAAGGAGTGCTACCGCTACTACTCTGCCATCAAACTGCGCAAGAATCCCAGCCGTACCTATTTCATCGACAAGATGCAGAAGAAACTCAATGAGAAGATTCGACGGGATGAGGAATTGGAGCGGATGAGGAGGTAAAAGGGACATAAAAGTCGGCTTTTCCTATCCCAATAATTGTTTTAGGACAAGAAAAACGTATGTACTTGAATGAAAACGGTCTATCCGTTTGGTTATGTCACAAATTTATTATACATTTGTGGCAAAATTAAAGAAGAAATGGCAGCACAAAGCGTTTATAACGAGATAAAAAGAAGGGTGGAGAAATCCAAAAGGGGAAGGCTCTTCTTTCCCGATGACTTTCACCCGGCATCTTCCGATGCGGTACGGTCGGCCTTGGTCCGTCTGTGCCGTGCGGGCGACCTTATGCGTGTGGCCCAGGGCATCTATTGCTATCCAAAAGTGGACAGAAAATGGGGCAGCGGCATCATACCGCCCTCCATTGAAGAGATTGCCGAAGCTATCGCCAAGCGCGACAAGGTGAGGATTGCCCCTACTGGAGCATACGTACTGAACAAGCTGGGACTATCCACCCAGATTCCGGCCAATGTCGTGTTTGTCACGGATGGTTCCGGGCGTCGCGTGTCCATCGGGAAGGGCAAGGGCATCCTGTTCAAGCATACGTCGGAAATGCGTATTTTCGCTTTCCGCTCTACCCTGATGCAGCTTATCGTGACCGCCATGCGCGAGATTGGTGAACACAACGTGACCGATGAACAGATAGCCGTTATCAGAAAACATCTTGAACATGTGACCGAGGAAGACTATCAGAAAGACATCCAACTTGCACCGATATGGGTGCGCAAAAAACTCTCATAGCTATGAAATTTGCAGATTTATCCGTAAAAGACCGACAGGAAATCATACGCCGTGTGCAAGCCGAGAACGGGTTGCACCTTCAGATAATCGAGAAAGACTGGTGGGTGACGGCAGTCTTGCGGGCATTGTTCGCTTTGCCCTATGCGGAGCATATCTCCTTCAAGGGCGGTACCAATCTGAGCAAGTGCTGGCATCTCATCAGCCGAATGTCCGAGGATGCCGACATTGCCATAGACCGTGAATATCTTGGTTTCAACGGAAAGCTGTCGAAGACTCAGATAAGCGACAAACTGCGCCGTGCCTCCTGCTCGTTTGTCAGGGAAAGGCTGCAATATGACTTGGCGGAACAACTCGTCCGGGACGGCATTTCCAAGGATGCGTTTACGGTGTCCGTGAACATCACCCCCGTGACGACGACCGACCCTGAAATCATCGAGGTGGCCTATCATCCCGCTTTTGACGACAACGTCTATATCCGTCCCAAGGTTATCATTGAGGTCAGCGGCCGTTCCATGAGCGAGCCGGTCACTCCCGTCAAATTGCGGTCGTTCATCGACGAGGTCTTCACAAAGGCTCCATTCACGGAAAAAGAGTTTGAAGTCCGTGCCGTGCTGCCACAACGCACATTCCTTGAAAAGGTGTTCCTGCTGCACGAGGAATTTGCCAAGCCGAAGGAGAACATTCGTACCGAACGTATGTCGAGACACCTCTACGACATCGGGCAGATTATGGATACGCCGATTGCTGAGGAAGCCTTGCAGGACAAAGCGCTCTATCAGTCGGTCATCGACCATCGCCGCACCTTTATCGGTCTGCGAGGATTCGACTATGACACTTTGCAGCCTGCCACCTTGCGGATAGTGCCGCCGGAAAACATCGTGGAGGAATGGAAGAAGGATTATGAGGTGATGCAGGGAACCATGATTTACGGTGATTCACTGCCATTCAGCCAACTGATAGACAAGATTCGGAAATTGAATGAACGAATCAACGGAATGGGATAAGGAACCCTGCTATAAATACAGATTAAGGGAGAGTCAACGAAGGATTGGCTCTCCCTTAATCGTTCTTACTTATTCTGCAGCAAATGCTTCAGGCTTTCATCGCTGGCGATGCGCTCCAGCTCGTCCTTGACAATCAGCTTCACCTCGTCCTTGATGCGGTTGTAGTTCTCCTGCACCTTCTCCTTCATGCAGTCGTTGCCCTGCTCGTCCGTGAAGTCCGTGATGACGGGAATGGGCTTGTAGGCCTTCGTCTCGGCGGCGACCTTTGCGTTGTCCACCACAATCTCCGCATGGAAAATCTTCTGCTCGATGCGCTCGTCGAAGTTGTCGCTGACCGCACCCACGAACATGCCCTGCGTGAGGCCGGAAATCTTGCTCGGCGGAATGAGCGAGTCCATCTGTGTGTTGATGGAGGTGGAGACGTCCTGACGGTTGATGGAGATAGACTGCCGTTTCTGCAACACCTTGCCGAAACGCTCCGAAAGCGTCTTGGCGGTCTCGCCCACCACCTGCCCGGAGAAGATGTTGCCGACGGTGTTCATCACCACCTTTGCTTCCTTGTCGCCATAGTCACGCACCAGCTGCGAGAAATCCTGAAAGCCCAGACACACCGCCACCTTGTTGCTGCGTGCCGTGGCGATGAGGTTGTCCAGTCCCTTGAAATAGATGGTGGGCAGCTCGTCGATGATGACCGACGATTTCAGCATCCCCTTCTTGTTGATGAGTTTCACGATGCGGGAGTTATACAATCCGAGTGCCGCACCGTAAATGTTCTGGCGGTCGGGATTGTTGCCCACACAGAGAATCTTCGGTTCTTCGGGGTTGTTGATGTCGAGCGTGAACTCGCTGTCCGACATCACCCAGTAGAGCTGTGGCGAAATCATGCGTGAGAGCGGAATCTTCGCGCTGGCAATCTGTCCCTGCAACTGTTCCATCGCTCCCCCTTGCCAAGCGTCCATGAAGGGCGAAAGATAGTTCTCCAGTTCGGGATAGCTCGTCAGGATGGGAAACACATCCTCGTAGCGGCGGTTGAGCAGTTCGATGGCATGGGGAAAGGTGCAATACCTGCCGTCCTGATAGATGCGCAGGAACCAGATGATGGCAGCGAAGAGGATGATGGGCGATTCCACAAAGAAGTCGCCCTGTTTCTGCACCCACGTGCGGTTGAGGTTGAGCATGATAGTATAGGCACTCTCGTAGGCATCCGAAATGTCGGTCATGAAATCCGGGTGTATGGGGTTGCAGCGGTGGCTGCGGCGAGGGTCGTCGAAGTTGATGACGTAGAACTGCGGTTTCACCTTGTACCCCTCCGGGTGGTTGAGCAGATGATTGTAGGCAATCATGGAGAGGTCGGGATCGAGTAGGTCAGCCCCCTCTCGGGGGCTTTCCCCTCTAAGAACCGTACATGAGAGTTTCCCCTCATACGGCTCAAGCAAACTATGGCTTGCTTTTATATAGCAAATTCGCATAGTCAGAAAGTTATTTACTTCTTTTCTTATACACATAACTACGATAACATTTATCATGTACCAATAATCGGGTCTTATTATCTTCTGTAAACATCGTGCGCCAAGGAGTCTGCTTTGTTGGTACTGTCCTATAAAAGTGTGTAAGCTTCTTTTTTCTTATCTTTGTATTTGATAACTTTAAAAAAGAAAAAAATGAAACTTACACATTTGCTAATTTTAGAAATACTAAAAAATAAAACAAAAAGCAGCGAGAGATTTGTAATCCTTCAGTCATTAATAATGAACTACCTGATGTATCATGACCGACAGATATT